>JAKLLS010000160.1 GCA_022014155.1 Marinobacter sp.
TGGCCAGTCGGACCCGGGAGTCGACCGTGAAAATCCAGGAAGTCATTGACGATTTTCGCCAACAGGTTGAACAGGCGGTATCGGCGACCCGCGATGGTGAGGAGGTGGCTGGCCAGGGGTTGGCAAAAGTCCGCGAGGCAGAAACCTCATTGCGAGACATTGTGTCCGCCATTCAGAACATTTCCGACAGCTTTATCAGCATGTCTGCAGCCTTTGAGGAACAAAGCCACGTATCGGATGAGATCAATCGTCAGATTGTGAGCATTGCCGAACTGGCGGATAACAGTACTGAACAGGCCAACTCCGCCCAGGACAGCAGTACAAAGCTGAGCGAAATGTCACACGGATTGAAGGACCTGGTGTCGCGTTTTGTAAAGTAAAACGGATGGTTAGCATACCGGGCGCGTCGGGCTGTCATGTGCTCCGCCCCGGTTAACTGGTATCCACCTGCGACTACTGGCAAAATCCCGCTCCAATTGCCGGAGGCTATCTCCGGCAAATCCAATTTAAAGCGATTCCTCAGCCAAAAGCACAGGATGAAAACATGACTGACAATAATTCGACTGCAGCCCCACGCGGCATGTGGTCTTCAAGGCTGGCCTTTATTCTGGCGGCGACTGGCTCTGCCGTTGGCCTTGGTAATATCTGGAAGTTCCCGTATGTAACCGGTGAGAATGGTGGTGGTGCCTTCGTCCTGGTCTACCTGTTGTGTATTGCCATTATTGGTATTCCCATCATGATGGCCGAAGTATTCATCGGTCGTAATGGGCGCCATAATCCGATTACCAGTATGCGCCTGGTGGCAGAGCGTAACCTCAGCTCTCCAGCCTGGCGTGTTTCGGCGATTGTCGGTGTGCTTGCCGCCTTCATTATCCTTTCCTTCTATTCCGTGATTGGCGGCTGGGCGGCTTCCTATATCGGTCACGCCGCCACTGGCGATTTTACTGGTCAGGATGCAAACGCCATCGGCGCCCTGTTTGGAGACCTGCTCGCCAGCCCCGCTTTGTTGCTGGCGTGGCATACGCTGTTCATGGCGTTGATCATTTTTGTGGTAGCGCGTGGCCTCAAATCCGGCCTTGAGCGGGCGGTCAACATCCTGATGCCTGCGCTGTTCGTGTTACTGCTATTGGCGGTTGGTTACGCGGCGACAACGACAGGCTTTGGCCAGGCGGTGAGTTTCCTGTTTACACCGAATTTCGGCGCGTTGACTGTTAATGGCGTTCTTATCGCCCTGGGTCACGCGTTCTTCACCCTTAGCCTGGGTATGGCCATCATGATGGCTTACGGTTCCTATCTGGGCCCCGATGTTTCCATCGGCCGCACAGCAATAGCGGTCTCGGTTATGGACACTGTGGTGGCATTACTGGCCGGCTTGGCGATCTTCCCGATCGTGTTTGCCAATGGCCTGGAAGCTGGTGCCGGTCCTGGTCTGATCTTCCAGACCCTGCCTCTGGCCTTTGGCCAGATGCCTATGGGCAGTCTGTTCGGTACACTGTTCTTCGTCCTATTGCTGTTTGCCGCCTGGACCTCTGGTATCTCACTGCTGGAACCAGTGGTTGAGTGGTTTGAAGAGAAGTTTTCTATGGGGCGTGTTGGTAGCTCGATTCTGGTGGGCGCTGCCTGCTGGTTGCTGGGAATTGCCTCTATTCTGTCCCTGAACGAATGGTCCGGATTTGCACCGCTGGGCATGTTTGAGCGTTTTGAGGGCAAGACAATCTTCGACTTGCTCGATTTCTTTACCGCTAACGTCATGCTGCCGTTGTCCGGTCTGTTGACTGCGGTATTTGTTGGCTGGTTTGTTGCAAAGGAATCCCTGAAGGCGGATCTGGCGATGGAAGGTGGCAGTTTTACCTTGTGGTATAACCTGATTCGATTCGTGACACCGATCGCCGTGAGTGTCGTATTTGTCTATAACCTGTTGGCGTAACTGAAAAACGGGGCAGACCTGGCGGTCTGCCCCGTTTATTTTCATCTATCTCCGGATTCGGTAACTGCACGTAGAGCCTGCATGTGTGGGCGAACTGCCTGTTTATCTGCCTCCGGAGCCTGTCTGGCGCTCTCCATCGCGGCCGTGGCCCCGCCCATCATCGACCTCATCTGTTCTTTCTGGGCTTCGCTCAGGTTCGGGTTATTGTTGATCTCATCCATTGCTGCGGTCATTTCCCGGGCCATTTGCGGATGCTGGCTTTCCATTTCAATCGCCATCCAGGCGCGGAATATCCGATCCCCCGTGGCACCCCATTCTTCCATGGAGTCAAAGCCATTGTCCTCAACGATGTCTTCCATTCGGTCGTAGGCTTCGTGCCCCCGCATTTTGTTCACCGAATCTGAAAAGAGGGATGAGAAGTCGGGCATGTCCGACGGATTTCCGGAAACCGGCTGTTCATCGTTCAGTTGGTCAAGGTCACCTTCGAGGGTTTCGGCTTCCTCCAGGGTGTTGATGAAGGCCCGGACTTCCTCGTCAGTGAGGCTATCGGCGGCTGCCCCGCTGGTGGCAAAGAGCAGGGAGAGGGCAACGGTAAGGCAGAGCGAGCGAGCACGTATCATGAGTTTCCTCCGTGAACAGGGTGCCCCCGAATCCATGTGTCGGGGGCTTGTCTATAAAAAATAGACGCTACACCTGGGAACGCGCAACCTGCTGGGCCTGACCAGGAGCCGGATCGGCTCAGAAGAACAGATCCGGCAGGTAGGTGGCGATTTCCGGGAAGATCATGATCAGAATAATGCCGACAATTTCGACGATGACGAAGGGAATGATCGAGGAGTAGATATCCTTCATGGTGATGCTCGGTGGCACCACGCCCTTCAGGTAGAACAGGTTGAAGCCGAAAGGCGGCGTCATGTAACCGATTTCCATGTTGATCACGAACAGGATGCCGAACCAGATCGGATCGAAGCCCAGGGATTCCACAATCGGCATGAACACCGGCAGGGTGATCAGCATGATGCCGACCGGGTCCAGTACCATGGCCAGGAAGAAGATGATGACCATCATGGCGATGATGATGCCCCAGGGCCCACCGGGAATCATGTTCATCAGGCTCTCGATCAGGTCCTGGGCACCCATGCTCTGATAGGCGGCGCTAAAGGCGTGGGCCGCGAACAGGATCCACATGATCATGCCGGTAAGCTTGAAGGTCCGGACCGCCGCTTCCTGCAGGATGCTCCATTTAAACTGCTTGTACACCGCCGCGGAAATCAGCGCGCCGAGTACACCCATGGCGGCAGCTTCGGTTGGCGTGGTGATACCGCCAATGATCGAGCCCAGCACCATGACCACGACGCCGATGGGCAACAACACCGCCCGCAGGGCGCGAAGCTTTTCCGGCCAGGTGCCGCGCTCTTCCCTGGGCAGCGCGGGCGCCAGTTCGGGCTGCAGGTGGCTGCGCACCAGGATATAGATGGCGGTCAGCACCATCAGCAGAATGCCTGGCATGATGCCGGCGGCAAACATCTTGCCCACGGACACGCCGGTAATCAGAGCGTAGAGAATCATCAGGATGCTGGGGGGGATGAGAATGCCCCAGCCACCGCCGGTGTTGATCACACCGAGGGCCATCTTCTTGTCATAGCCCCGCTCCAGCATTGACGGCAGGGCGATGGTGCCCATGGCAACAACCGCTGCGCCGCTGATACCGACCATGGCGGCAAATACAGCACAGATGCCCAGGGTTCCGATGGCAAGGCCACCTTTAAGGCCGCCGCACCAAAGGTGCATCATGCGGTACAGATCCTTGGCCACCCCGGTTCGCTCCAGGATCATCGCCATGAATACGAACAGGGGGATCGCGACCAGGGTGAAGCTTTCCATGGTGCCCCAGATCTGCGAGGACACCATGTAGAAGGAATCAAATCCCCAGGTGAAATACAGGAAGACGACGGATACGCCACCCAGCACAAAGGCCAGTGGCAGCCCGAGCAGCAGGAAAAACAGCAGGGAGCCGAAGAACAGCAGGGTCAGGACTTCTATACTCACAGTGCCTCTCCTTTCTCGTCTTCCTGGGTTTCGGGGGTGTAGTAACTGAGGTTGAATGCCACTGCAATGTCTTCCAGTAACTTGACGATGCCTTGCAGAACCAGCAAGCCGGTGCCCAGTGGAATGGCGGCCTTCACTGGCCAGATCGGCGGGTTCCAGGCGGAATAGGAGGTTTCCCAACTGGCAATGGATTCGCTTGCCATGTCGTAGCCGAAGTACAACAGTGCCAGGGTAAAGATGAAGAATACCACCGAGGTCAGAATGTCGAGGATGGCCTGGCCGCGAGGCGGCAGGTGCGAGTGCAACAGATCGACATTCACGTGGCCGCGGTGCGCCATGATGTAGCCACCCGACATGACCGCGTAAATGCCAAACAGCATCTGGGTCAGTTCGTTGGTCCACACGGTGGGTGAGTTGAACAGGTAACGGAAGGCCACTTCCATGATCAGGAACGCGAACATGGCGAAAACGATTAGCGCAATCCCGCGCCCGATAACATCATTGAGTCGGGTCACCCCTCTCATGAATGCAGTCAGCACACCCATTGGTATTCTCCGGGAAACGGTGAGTTCATAAGCAAAGCCGGGCCAGAAAGACTGGCCCGGCCGGTTTCAAGTGTCAGGCGTTTACAGGTAACCCAGCTCTGACAGGTAATCCTTCAGCATGTCCAGCGCCTTCTTGGCGTTGTCACTACGCTTGCCCTCTTCGTCCCACAGGCCCTGGGCAGTCTGGGTCAGGCGATCCTGCACTTCATCCGGCAGGGTATTTACCTGAACATTGTGTTCGCTGATGGCCCTGGCCAGAGTGATGCGTTCTTTGTAGAGGTACTCGTTGGTACGGAACCAGAACTGCTCATCCAGCGCTTGCTTGACGATCTTCTGCATGTCTTCCGGCAGCTTGTCCAGGGCCTTCTGGCTGACAATGATGACGTCGGTGCCGGCGATGTTCAGTGCTGGCTGCACGTGGTACTTGGCCACTTCATACAGGCCCATGGAGAAGGCGCCCTGGGAAGCACCCCAGTGGGCGCCGTCGACAATGCCGGAGTCCAAAGCGGTATAGAGCTCACCACCCGGGATGTAGGACGCGGCGGCACCGGCTTCGGTCAGGAATGTTTGTAATGCACCAGAAGAGCGGATTTTCAGCTTGGTGAAGTCTTCCCAGTTTTTGATTGGCTGCTTGACCACCATCTCGGTGGGGTAGACCTTGTCGGTCGCCCAGTAGACGCCGTATTCGGCTGCTTCATCACGAAGCATTTGTTCAAAGCCGAGGCCCTGGTGGAAATACGCGGCCTCCCAGACATTGCGGAAAGCAAACGGTAGACCGGAAGCAATACCCGCGAGGGTGATCTTGTCCTGCGCATAAGACGGGGAAATGGTGCCCATTTCAAGAATGCCCCGGCTGACAGCGTTGAAGATTTCCTTGGCCTTGAACAGGGAGCCGGCTTCGTACAGCTCCAGCTCCAGGCGGCCGTCGGTGCGTTCTTCAAGAATCTTCTGGAGACGAACCAGGCTGTCTTTATAGGAACTGCTGGAGCCCGGCCAGTGGGACTGGACCTTCCAGGTGTAGGTTTCCTCGGCGGCAGCCGGAGCGCTGGCCAGGGCGGCGGCCAGGCCCAGGGTCAGGGCGGAGCCGTAAACAGTAAGGGTTTTTCTGGCGGTGGTTAGCATCTTCATCGTTGGACCTCGATCATTATTGTGTTGGACGTCCTGTTAGTAATTTCGCTCTGCAGAACTTGTGACTGCAGAATGAATCCGTGTACCTGAATCTAACACATGCCTTGCTTTTTGCAATAGGATAGTCGTCGATAATCCGTTACCAAAGTTTAGTCCATGGGGAGATTTCCCGTGTTAGTCAGGCCAAATCAGTGCGTCAGGCCCAGTAGGGTTCCCGCAGCTCCCGTTTCAGCACCTTGCCTATGGTGGAGCGGGGCAGTTCCGTGCGGAACTCAATAGCCGCCAGGCGTTGGGTCTTGCCCAGTTGTCCATTGGCCCACTCCAGGATCTCCGCTTCATCCTCCGCGCAGCCGGGCTTGCGCACGACCAGTCCCAGCGGTGTTTCCCCCCATTGCTCGCTGGGAATACCAATCACTGCCACATCGGCGACGGCGGGGTGGGCCTGCAGTACCTTTTCAAGATCCACGGCATAGATGTTGAAACCGCCGGAGATGATCATGTCCTTGCGCCGGTCCAGAATATAGACAAAGCCCTCTTCGTCGATTCGACCCATATCACCGCTGCGATAGAACGTCAGACCTTCGGGACTGGTCCAGAGCATCTCGCGGGTTTGTTCCTCGCGGTTGATGTAACCCCGCATCATCGAGATGGCCCGACCCACGATCTCCCCGGTTTCGCCCTGAGGCAACTCGTTGCCGTCCTCGTCAATCACCCGGACTTCGGCACCTTCGGTTGGTATCCCTACCGAGTCCCATTTGTCCGGGTGGGCGGCGCAGTCCAGGCTGGTGGAAATGCCGCCTTCCGTCAGCCCGTACACCTCACGGATATTACCGGGCCAGCGCTCCATGGCTTCCTGGATGACCTTCGCTCCCAGCGGGGCGCTGGTGCAGAGTTTGAGCTGGAAGGCGGACAGGTCGAAACGATCGAATTCCGCATCGGCGAGGATGCGCTGATACTGAACCGGAACCAGCATGGCGTGGGTCACGCGGTAGCGTTCGGCCAGTTCGAGGAAGCGCCGTGCATCAAATTTCGCCATGAGTACCAGGGTGCCACCATGGAACAGGGTGGGCAGCATGGACACCAGGGTGGTGTTGGAATACATCGGCGTGGAGACCAGATTAATGGCGTCGCCGTCCAGTCCGAAGCGGCTCATTCGGACCATCTGACGCTGGCGAAAACGATAGTCGTGAAGAATGCCCTTGGGAGTGCCGGTGGTGCCGGAGCTGTAAATAATGTTGAACGGATCATCCAGGGTAACCGGTGCCGGGCTGGCCCCGGCGTCGATATCTCCCAGCCAGGACTCCAGATCCTGGCTCATCCCCGGGCCGTGACCATCCAGCCCGATGCATTGATCGGGGCCGAGAGTGTCGAGCTTGCCGGCGATGCCTTCAAACAGCCCGAAATTTTTTCTGGAAACAAACAGGAAGCGGGCACCGCAATCTTCCAGCATCAACGCCAGGCTGTCACCGC
>JAKLLS010000036.1 GCA_022014155.1 Marinobacter sp.
TACACACTTTCCAGGCGTGCGCCTTCAGCCACTCGGCCACCTCTCCAATAAACTGTTCCAAATCAGTGAGGTCGTCACTCATTTGAGGGCGCAAACTCTAATGAATTTTCAGGCGTTTGGCAACTCTCTTTGGAAAAATCGTGGAAAAAACTACACTGCAGGGCGACATCGGTTAACGAATGAGCGCTTTACGGGCTATCGTTACTGTAGAAACCATAGAGAGACAACAGAGCCGTACCTCAGCCTCGCAAAAGGAGAACAACAATGCTGATGAAAGCCGACCAGAGCATTCTGATACTCATTGATCTGCAGGAAAAACTGATGCCGTCGATTTCCTACGGTGGAGACGTCATTAGCCAGTGCGTGACATTGGCCACCATCGCAGGCTTGCTGGAGGTGCCTGTCGTGGCAACAGAGCAACTACCGGAAAAGCTCGGGCATAACGTCCCGGACATTCGTGAACTGTGTGAACAGGTCATTGAGAAATACCATTTCGACGCCTGCCCTGACGGACTCATCGATCAATTACCCGAGGGACGCCAACAAATCGTTATTGGTGGCTGTGAAACCCATGTCTGCATGATGCAGACCGCACTAAGCCTGGTGGATGCGGGATACAAGGTCTGGGCAGTTGCAGACGCCACGGGTTCCCGCAATGATCTGGACCGGGATATAGCCCTTGATCGCCTGCACCAGAGTGGCGCCAGGATTGTGACGGTCGAGATGGTAGCCTTCGAATGGCTACGCCATTGCAAGCACCCGCGCTTCCGGGACATTCAGAAGTTAATCAAATAAGGCGGCCAAAGTGATGATTCCTCCGGTCGCCGCATCCGTAGTACATCAGTGGCACACCGGTCAGATTAGTCAGTTGACGAATCAGTGGCAGCCAGCGCTCTGGAATGGATAAGCCAGACGCCCATCAATATCGCATGCAGTATCAGCAACGGAATCGACACCAGCAACAACCCGGCCCAGCCAACAGCCGTCAGGACCGCCCCAGCCGTGAGGGCGGCGGTCGCCTGGGCACTGAAAACCATCAGGTCGTTCAAACCCTGAACACGAAAACGCTCCTCATCGCGGTAGCCCTGGGGTAACAAGGTAGTACCACCGACAAACAGGAAGTTCCAACCGATCCCCAGCATAATCAGCGCAGACAGATAATGATGGAAGGTGATACCACTGAACGCCAGCAGAATGCACGCCAGGTAAGCAAGCAATCCACCGACCATCATCAGGGGAATGCCCACCCGTCTGGTCAGCCAGCCACTGATCAATGACGGCAGGTACATGGCGACAATATGCACCTGGATCACTCGTTTGGCGTCGGCCAGTTCGTGACCTGCCATCTCGGTCATACTGAGAGGAGTGGCCGTCATGATAAAACTCATAACCGCGTAACCTATGGCGGCACCGCTGATTGCAGTCCAGACCAAAGGGGCTCGCAGGATCTCCCTTAACGGGCGACCTCCGCCGGCCGGGGTTTCCCTGACCAGTTCGTCCTTCGCCCGGTAGCCCAGCATCAGAACAATCATAGCCAGAAGCTGGACAGCGCCCAGGCTCAACCAGCCCTCAAGGAAGGGATAAGCCCCCTGCCCGGCGCTGCCGGTCAGCGCAATCTCCGGCCCCAGCCACGCAGCAATCATGCCGCCCAGCAGCACCCGGGCGGCCGCCGATCCGGCCAGTTCCGGTTTAACGGACTCCATGGCAGCAAAACGGTACTGATGGACGACAGCCAATCCGGTACCACCGACCACGGCGGCCAGGCACAATAGAGGAAAACTGGACAACCAGGAGGATGCTCCGCCAATAAGGCCTGCGAGCACCCCCATTGATGCCCCGAGGAGCATGACCGGCTTACGACCGATGCGCTCCATCAGCCACGTAGCCGGCTTGATGGCCAGCACCGTGCCGACCACGACCAGCCCAACGGGCAAGGTGGCCAACTCAGGAGACGGCGCCAGAATCCGGCCATGGATACTGCCGATGAAGACAATGAACGGTGCCGTGCACATGGCCAGTGCCTGGGCGGCAACCAGTATCCAGACGTTTATAGGCATGGGCGGGTTATTTCTTCCTGTAAATAATGCCCGGGTGGCACTGCACCATTTCGTACAGGTGGGGCAATCCATTGAGTGATTCCGACGCGCCCAGAATAAGATAGCCGCCCGGATTCAGGGTGGCGTGGATGCGTGTCAGGATGTCCTTTTTAAGCTCTGCGGAAAAATAGATCAACACGTTACGGCACATGACAATATCGAATTTGCCGAACATGTAACGTTCCAACAGGTTCAGCTCCTTGAACTCGACCATGCTTTTGATCTGCGGCCGTATCTGCCAGCCACCGTTCAGGGAGGGTGTGAAAAACTGTTTCTGGCGCTCCGGCGACAGGCCACGCCCAATGGCGATCATCTCGTATTCACCCTTACGGGCCACTTCCAACACGCTTTTCGAGATATCGGTCGCGGTCAACTTCACGTCCCGCAGTTTACCCGGACGTTGGCGACGGAATTCCTCTATGATCATCGAAACCGAATAGGGTTCCTGCCCGGTGGAGCAGGCGGCAGACCAGATCCGCAAAGGCTGCATCGAATTTCGATCAGCGAACTCCGGCAGCAGTTTCTCCTGAAGAATACGAAACGGGTGATTGTCGCGAAACCACAGCGTCTCGTTGGTCGTCATCGCATCAATGACCACTTCCTTGAGATTGCTGTGACCGGCACGATTAAGACGGCCCAGAAGCTCACCGAGGGTCGTAAGCTGGTGTTCCTCGAGAATGCGACGCAGACGGCTTTTCACCAGGTACTGCTTGTTGTCACCGAGCAGAATGCCACACGCATCCTGCAGGAACGTCTTAAAAGCCTCGTATTCCTGTGGCGTAATATCCGCTTTCATTGAATCTCTGCGTCAGGTGAATCCGGACTGATCGCCGGCACTAGGCCCGATCAATTATCTCCATAACCTTTTCAGCCAGTTCGTCTGCACTGAACTTGGCCATAAACTCGTCGGCGCCCACCTTTCTCACCATTGCGGTGTTAAACACGCCGCTCAGTGAGGTGTGGAGCATGATAAACACATCCCGCAAAGCCGGATCGTTCTTGCATCGGGTGACCAGAGTGTAGCCGTCCATTTCAGGCATTTCGACATCGGAAATAATCATAGACAGATGATCACTGGCATTTGAACCATCTTCAGTGATTTTCTTCAGGTAGTCCAAAGCCTTTTTGCCATCGTCCTGGGTGATGACTTCCATGCCGATGGCTCTCAGGCACCGCTCCACCTGCCGCCTCGCGACACTGGAATCGTCCACCACAAGCACTGGAAGGTGCGCCTGCACACGCCCGGCACCTCGGGTCACCAACTCTTCATTAACATCTTCCCTGAGCGGAGAAACTTCTGCAAGAATCTTTTCTACATCTATGATTTCCACCAACTTGTCGTCAATTCTGGTTACAGCTGTCAGGTAAACGTCGTCTCCGGCTCCCTTTGGTGGTGGCAGGATGTCCTCCCAGTTCATATTCACGATCTGGTCCACGCCTGTCACCATGAATCCCTGGGTTTTGCGATTGTACTCAGTGATGATGACAAAACTGTTGGCTAACTCTTCCTTCGGTATACCTGGAAGCCCGATGGACATGGCCAGGTCGATAACCGGAATGGTTTCACCACGAATGTGAGCAACACCCCGGACGACGTTGCGGCTGCGCGGAATGGAAGACAGCTTCGGGCACTGCAGGACTTCCTTGACCTTGAAGACATTGATGCCGTACATCTGCCTGCCCCGCAGGCGGAATAGCAGGAGCTCCAGGCGATTCTGCCCTACCAGCTGCGTTCGCTGATTCACACTGTCGAGTACCCCTGCCATGACTTTATCTCCCGGACCTGCCCGCCAGTATGTGCCGGCATGCATTTTGCTGTTTAACTATGGAGAGCCATCAAAACTGGGCACTTCGCCAGTATTTTGACTCATTGTTTGAGCTTAACGGCTGAGATCCCGATTCCTGAAGTATTCAGGGAGCTTTACCTGAGTATTGACAGCATAGGACAAACCGCTGCGTATGCGCACCACCATTTTTGTCGTCACACTGTTAATGTCTGCCACTGCCCCTGCCCCTGCCCAGGCAGCAAACACCACAGCCGAGCAGATCCATCGGGCCGCGGCCTCGTTTCTGAAGACGTTCGCAGAACAACAGGCGGAGAACGGTTTTAACGTTACACATAAACCCGGTCGACTGGACAGTCGGTTGGCTCTGGCAACCTGTGAACGCCCACTGGCGGTCAGCTTCAGTGGCGACCCCTGGCAAACCACTCAGCCAACACTTCAGGTCGCCTGCCAGGGCGAGCGCCCGTGGCGGATGTTCCTGAACGCCTCCGTATCCATTCGTGGCGAAGGACTTGTGGCTGCGCGCCCCCTGGCTCGTGGCGAACGCGTCATGGCCAGTATGATTGCAACGGAATCAGTCGTGGTAAACGCAAGCCGCAAGGGTGTGATCACGGACGTCGATCAATTGGTGGGAATGGAGATGCGTCGCGGCGTCAATGCCGGCACGCTGATGACCCCCGACCTGCTCTCGGCCCCGGCTGCAGTCACCAGGGGGGATCATGTTATTATTACCGCCCGCAAGGGGAGCTTTTCTGTCAACTCCCGCGGTAAGGCCATGGCCGACGCAAGTGTGGGTGATCAGGTCCTTGTTGAAAATCTGTCCTCGTCCCGAACGGTTAAAGCGCTGGTCACCGCCCCCGGACAGGTAGAGATCCCCATGTAAGTTATCGAAACTGGGTGTACGGCATACTTTTTCCGCCGGCGGCAATTTTTTGCCAATCCCTGCCCAGCAAATGACAGATGTGTAATCTTTTGTAGCTAAAAACTCCTAAAGCTTTCGATTCAACCGCCGATAAGCAAGTATAAAATTCGCGAACACTGCCCCCGGGCAGTCTACATAGGTAAGCAGGTACCAATATGTCAGTTGACTTTAATGGAATTGGTCCCGGCCAGGTCAACACCCACAGAACCACGGCCGACAAGTCTGGCTCCACGCAGAGCGCCCAGCAACAGGCACCAGAGCAGGCAAAAAGTCAGGCTCAGGGTGCCCGGGGGGAGAATGTTAATCTCAGCAGCCAGGCCAAGAACCTGAAACAGCTGGAGCAGAAGCTGGGTGATTATCCGGAGATGGATGATGGTCGCATCGAACAGATCCGCGCGGCCTTGGCCGATGGTTCCTACAAGATTGATGCTGAGAAACTGGCCCAGAAAATGCTTGAGATGGATGAAAGCATTTTCGGGTGAGTAAATCATGGCCGCAATCGATGAACTGAAAGACCTTCTTTCTCAGGATATCCGCCAGCTGGAGTCGCTCGCGGACATCCTGGAGCAGGAAAAAGCCTGCCTCTCTTCTTCGGACACGCAGGCATTGCAATCGATAACGACCGAGAAGAATACGGTTCTCGATCAGATTCGTGCACGCGCCAAACAGAAAATCCATGCCTTGATTGCTATGGGCTACCGCCCCGAGGGTGGTGCTCCTTCCCGCTTTATTCGAAGCGCCGGGTTATCCGATCTGGCGGAGTTGTGGTCGCAAGCCAATGAACGATTGGCCTTTTGCCAGGAAATTAACCGCAACAACGGTCGCGTCATCAGTCATATGCAGAAACGATTGTCACGCCTGACTGATATCTTCCGCGGCGCCAGTGGCCAGCAGAAACTTTATGGCGCCCACGGGGAGCAGACCGGCGATTCCCAGAGAACCATTCTCGCCAGCGCCTGATTTACCACCAGGCGCCGTTCTGGCGCCTGGCATACCCTCACCTTGTGTAAATTGTCATCCGTGAATCCGGATCAAAGCGGATATTGTTGATACTGACATTACCAAGAGGCGGCGTGTGGCCACCGCTGACCCGGATATTATCCATGCGGATCTCCTCTATTCGCTCAGGAAATGACAACGTAAGCCGGCCATTGCTATCAATCCAGTGACGTGGCCCCTCATTACGGTAGTGAACCCCTGTGATTGTCAGATCGGAATCCAGAAAATTCAGGATTGGCACAAAGATATGGGCCGTCAACTTGATCCCTTCAAGCACATCCGGCTCCAGGCTGGCATCACCATCCGAAACCATCGCGCCAACAGCAGCTATTCGCTCGGCAAGAGTCTGATCCCCTTGCCCCGAGATCTTCGCCATAGCTTCATCGCTCAGGGCTGACATTCCCTGGCTCTGGTGCACAATTTCCCCACCCTCCGAAGGGACAGTCTGGAAAGCATTTGCCTCGGGATTTGCCGCAAAACTCACCAGAGGCTGCAGCGGCAACGTGACCATGGTAAACATCGCGGCAGCCTTGCGGTAACGGGTCTGCTGCTTCAAAACCTTTAAAAGCTCGCGCTCGGTGATCCACCCGGCCTGAATCAGCACCTCCCCGAGGCGTTGCCCGGTTTCCCTGTGTAAGCGCAGCCCTTCGTCCAGTTGCAGGGAAGACAAATACCCCCGATTAACAAGCAGTCGACCAAGCCGTGATTTCTCTTCAAACCCCTGACGGATATCCACTGGCGCCCTCCTTCCATGAATACTGCAGCCGTACAACTCAGCTCGCCGCACCTTTTTGTTGAACAATCTTATAATAGGTTAGACGATCACTGTTTAATCTGCATGGGGAATAGCCGGTACCTGCGGAATTTCTGTTAATATCCCGACAAACTCGTGTCTTCCGCTGCACCATTGCCAGCGTCATCGAAGGAGCTATCAAGGTGACCTCATCACATACTGTCCACCATCTTTTGCTGGTTTTGTTATCCGCTCTATTGATCAGCTCTCCGGTTACCGCTGGGAGCGACACTTCAGAGCAACCACTGCCCCAGGTGCGCATGGAAACCAGCGAAGGTGTGATTGAAATCATGCTGCGGCCGGACGTAGCCCCGGAAACCGTGCAAAACTTTCTCGACTATGTGGAAAGCGGTTTCTATCAGGGCACGGTTTTCCATCGGGTGATTCCCGGGTTCATGATTCAGGGCGGTGGCTTTGACCGGAACCTGAGCCGCAAGGACACCAACAGCGCGATTCAGAACGAAGCCAGCCCCACGCTCAAAAATCTGCGGGGCACCATAGCCATGGCACGGACCAGTCAGCCCCACTCAGCCACATCCCAGTTCTTTATCAATGTGGTCGACAACCCTTATCTGAATGCGTCCGATAATCCCAAAAAGTGGGGCTACGCGGTCTTTGGTAAAGTGACTGAAGGCATGGGTGTGGTGGATGCCATCGCTCGCAAGCAGACCGGCTATTCCGGCGGCATGGCGGATGTTCCGAATGACCCCATTACCATCCGCAGCATCACTGTCATCAATAACGGCGACTCATCCGGGAAGTAATGGCAGAAGTGACTGCGCCGGCCATAGAGCCGGCTGATATCCTCTGGCAGGATGGCGTGCCGGAGTCGAGACTGTTCGGTGATGTTTACTTCAACCGTGATAACGGGTTGGAAGAAACCCGTCATGTCTTTATCCGGCCCAACCGGTTATCGGAACGCTTTGCCAGGCTACCGGACAATACAGCCTTTGTGATTGCAGAATTCGGCTTTGGCACCGGCCTGAACTTTCTTGCAGCCTGGCAGGCGTGGCGCAACAGCCCCGCCAGCCAGCGCACCACCCTGCACTTTGTTTCCGCCGAACGATACCCCCTGACCAGAGAGGACCTGACACGCGCACTGGCACTTTGGCCGGAGCTGCAAGATCTCGGCAATGAACTGATCCAGCACTATCCACCGCTGGTCAGAGGCGTTCACCGTGTGCTCCTCGACGGCGGGCGGGTCCGCCTGACATTGTATTTCGGTGACGTGCTCGACGCGTGGCGGGAGTTGGAGTTCACCGCCGACGCCTGGTTCCTGGACGGCTTCGCCCCCTCACTGAACCCGGGCATGTGGCTGGACGATGCCATTCTCCAGATTCGCCACCACAGCAAACCCGGGACCACCCTGGCGACTTTCACCGCCGTAGGACGCATTCGTCGAGCCCTGATCGACAGGGGCTTTACCATGACCAAGGTGGAAGGGTTTGGGCGTAAGCGGGAGATGCTCACCGGCGTTATTCCAGAATCCGTGTTCGAGACACCAGCAGCAGATACCAGAAAACCTGCCTCCGTCGCCATTATCGGTGCCGGCATTGCCGGCACTTTGCTGGCTCGCAACCTTGCGGAGCGTGGTGTCGACGTCTTACTGGTTGACGGCGCCAACAGCGCGGGTAACGCAGCCTCCGGCAACCTGCAGGGCGCGCTTTATGTGAAACTCGGGGTCGAGTTCAATGCCCAGACCCAGCTGGCGCTGTCCTCACTCCTGTTCAGTCAACGTTACTATGCGCCATACCGGAACAATGGCTGGCATCCAACCGGCCTGCTGCAAATGGCCTGGGGCGATAGTGAAAGACAACGTCAGGAGCGCTTCCTCGACCGCAACCACTATCCACCAGAGGTTCTGGCTCCCGTGGATGCCGCAGAGGCCAGCGAACGGACAGGCATTCCTGTTGAATCGGGCGGCCTCTGGTACACCCACAGTGGTTGGCTTGAGCCGGCCGCCCTGTGCAAGACCCTGGCAGACCACCCCAATATCCGGCACTGCTTTGGCATGGAGGTTCAGGACCTTGCTAAATGCGATGGTCAATGGGTGATCGCAGGCTCCGGGCCTGATATCCGTGTCGACAGGGTTGTTCTCTGCTCCGGGCACCGGACACCAGAACTCGCCTCCCTCGCGGGCATGGACGGTTTTTTCCGTTTCAAGACGATTCGGGGCCAGGTCAGCCACCTGCCTGAAGATCGCATCCATAGTCCTGAAGCTGTAATTTGCGGCCCCAGGTACCTGAACCCCAGCAATAAGGGGATTTGCGTCACCGGCGCCACATTTGATCTCCATGACCTGTCGCCGAGGGAAAGCGTTGACAGCCATAGGGAGAATCTGGCCGAGCTAACAACCATGCTCCCCGGGCTCTGGAAAAACGAACCACCAACCGAGACAGAAACACTGGAAGGCCGTGTCGGGTTTCGCTGTACGACCCATGACTATCAACCCGTAGCCGGGAGTCTGGACAACCTGGAAGGCAACAAGCTCGACGGGCTCTATTTGTTTACCGGACTGGGCAGCAAGGGTCTGACGTACGCTCCATTACTGGCTGAGTTTCTAGCGGATAAGCTTACCGGCCAGCCTGTCTGTCTGCCTCGTTCGCTGGAAAAACGGGTGAACCCGCATCGATGCTATAAAATGGCAAAGACCGAAATGACATGAAAATCGCTCTGAAGATTTCTGGACTCCGGTCGATAACTGATTAAAGGGCGTTACATACCCGGAGATATCCATGGCCATATTTGTCAGTGAACCCGGCAGACCCGTCGGAACCCGATTACCGGAAATATTCCGGGGGCGGCGCGTGGGTAACGTCACCGAAATGACCGAATCCCATGCGATCAATACCGGCCATAGTGAAGTCACGGACGCGGAGTTCCAACAAGCCCAATACGCATCCGGCCTTCACCGGGCGATGGAAGAGTATGGCTCTGCCGGATACGACGAACCCAGGGAACAGCGTAACTATCTTCCGGTCGCAACCATCTGTACGCCCGCGCTCTATTCACTACCAGCCAGTGCAACCCTGTCTGAAGCACTGACAATGATGGATGATAACGGGGTTCACCATCTGGTCATCACCGCCCAGGATAACGTAGCCGGGCTCATCGACTTGCGCTGGCTGCTGGCCTGGCTGCATGAGCACAATGCCAATGCCATGAGCCACAGCATGATGCACATTGAGCTACCGGCGTTTCTGACAGCCTCACCGGAAACCGACGCCCACCAACTTGCCCGGCTGATGCTGGCCCATCAGCTGAATGCAGCGCTGGTGGTCGACAAAAACGGCGCACCCGCCGGCATCGTCACCAGCACCGACTATCTCAAACTGTATGCCAGTGCCGGTCGCCAACAGGGCACGGTTTAATTCAGCCTCAGGCCTTCCCCCGAAAACAGTACAACCGTCCATTCATTCCCGGCCCCCACCGTCTCCCTCATCAGGGTCACGATTTCATCATCACGGTAGTTGGCCAGTGCAGTGATCTTGGCGCTATCAATGGCCGGCTGAACCCGCCAGATATCCCACGAGCCCGGGTTGTCATTGCTGTTGGCAGCTAAGTCTGCCGGGGATATCCGGGCAATAATGGGCTGCTCAACGCCACTGTCCACTGCCCCCTCAGCAAAGGCGCCGGTAGAGGCACCCGCTGCAATCAGATCATCATCAAACGCCAGCAATGCGGCAAAGGTCTCCTTACCTGTCCGGGCGGCATCAGCGTAGGAAAACGCGACGTTCACATCACCGGAGGACGAATAACCGAAAACAAACCCAGTGGTGCCAGCCACCGGCTCGCTGTTAAGGCGTTTCGTGTCATCGGTCTCTTCAATGGTGTACAAGCGATCACTGTTTCCCAGCAGCCAGAGGTTGTTGAGGTCATTAATACCGTCCACGACCGCCTCACTGCCATCGGTTCCACGCTGATACGCATTGATGGTGCTGTCAGCGCTGGTGGCATTATAGAAAAACGCATCCTTGGAACCGGCACTGATCTGAGCTACCACCGCCCCCTCCGTCGCGCCGAACAGATAGGGGCTGGCGTTCACGCTACTGCCGGACACCACGGCCTCATCCTGGCTGGAACCGACCTGCCGTGTCCAGGCAAGCCTGGGGACCAGGCTATCTCCATCGGTTACGGTATCTATCCGTTGCAGGAAACTGTCTATACCGCCAGCGCGGAGCTCGCCCGGCCACCGACCGCTGGTTTCCCCGGTAATTGCCACAAAGCCGTTATCCTTGTTGATACCAACCCATCGGGGCACGTCATCCGCCGACGTACCCGAGCGAAAAGTCCATACTTTCGAGTACTCATTGCCTGCGGATGCCGCCGAGTCATACCAGTAAAGACTTGCCACGACATCCATTCCACCACGGGAGGTGTGGCCGGGCATGTCGACGTCAGTGGCAAAAGCCACCGCAAACTCAAAGCGATCCACCCGAGTGCTGCCCTGGGTCACCTGGCGCTGGGCAAAGTGAATGACAGGGTCAGGCTTGTCCAGAGCGGTGGTACCATCGGATACCGCCACTTCCTGCAACAGGGCCCCCTTCTGATCGAAAATACGCACCAATACCTGATCGTTGTTGAGGTCGTCGTATCCCGCTACATACAGCCGTCCCTGATGCCCGACAGCGATGTCGGTTGGGATGAATTCATCAACGCCGTTAAGAATGAGAGGCGTAACCAGCTCATTGATGTTGATCCGCAGCTCACCGTCATCGGCGGCCCCGGCAAACCCTTCGCGCCCGGCCTGATAATCCTGATCCACACCTAACAACAGGAAACGGTCATCCATACCAGTATTGCTGTATTCCGCATCTCCGGGAATCTTCACCCGAAAGCGGACCCTTCCCACACCCATTGGAAACCGGAGATTGTCGTTGTCTATCCATTCGCCATCATTGTTGCGGGTCTGGATGACATAATCTCCGGCCTTGGCGAGGGAGTCCTCGGTCTCACCGAGTTTGACCCGAATCGTCCCGGAGCGATCGCCAGACAGAACAGCCACATACTGTCGCTGGGCTCCCACACTGAGGGCGTCTCGCTGCCGTCCGCCAAGGGTCTCAAGGCGAACCAGTGGTTCATTGTCATCAATAATCAGCGAAGCTTTCACTCCGCTGTCCGACGCCCCCAAGGCAGCCAAGCCACTGCGCACTTCAGTCAGGGTCAACTGCGACGATTCACTGGGTTCTGGCAGGGTGTCATCCACCACTTCCAGGCGGATGTAGCACTCGGTGATGCCCGGTTCCAGTGTAATGACGCCTTTTGAGTAGAAACCATTTTCGTCCTGCTGGTAATTCAGATAATCAGGTACCGGCAGGGCCCCTTCACTGCCGCTGCCAAGAGCCACAATATCCTTGCCAATAATAGCCTCATCACGGTTGGCGTCACCTTCTTCACAGCGCTGATGCTCCGGTTCAACCCCCTGGTCACAGACTCCGGGATCAAAAGCGGAGGAAAGCTCGAAGGCCACGGCAATACGGGTGACTGATGGCTGGTCCAGCAGAACTCTGACCAGTACCGGCCGGGTTTCAGTAGTGCGGGCCTCGGTATCGGTTACCGCCCCTTCACTGTCGTAAAGATTAACGCTGTAGCTGTGCGAACCGGATTCACCCAGCTCCGGAGCCTCACACCGGTTATCCCGAGCTTCCGGAGCATCGGTGGATTGACCTTCCGTGAAGGTGTCTGCATCCAGAGATAACGGGTTCCGCTTCACTTCGATATCAAACGGCTGAACTCCGGCCCGTTCGCCGTCGGTGGTAATGAGATTGATATTTTTGATCTTGCCGAGATCCTCGTCACCACGGTTACCACCACTCAGGCCCGGCACACCACGAATGATAATGCCGGGGCGAGCCTTGTTACTGGTCTCCTCCAGCGCCAGCCAGGACGGCGCATTGGTCAGGGAAAAGTCCAGTATCCGCTCACCACCATAAGCGCCGAAATTATAATAGTACTCGACCCCAAGGTAGGCTTCCGCTGGTGGAACACCCAGGACGGTTGGGTCATCGGAACTCTTTTCGGTTTTGCATCCTGTGGTGATCATGGCCAGGACCAGCAATAGACCATAGCATCTGGCCAGGGAAGCAATGGAGGGTAGCGAATCGGCGCGCATGAAAAAGTCCGTTTCAAAGCGTTGTTATTATGGGTGCTCAGGCAGGACAACCGGTCCGCTTTACACACCGTTACAGAACAACGCCATGGTAATCAATTTGTACACGGGGGGATCTGCGCGAGTTCTCAGATTCGCAGGCCGGGAGTCCCGCTGAGGATCCCGGCCTGATTGGCTATGCGCCGAGGGATTCCAGGAGGGTGCGAAAACCGTCTTCATCCAGTACCTTGACCCCAAGGGACTCGGCTTTGGTCAGCTTGGAACCGGCGGCCTCTCCGGCGACCACACACGATGTTTTTTTGGAAACGCTGCCGGCCACCTTGGCACCCAGTTTTTCCAGGCGCTCTTTTGCCTCATCCCGAGTCATTTCCGTCAGCGTTCCCGTCAATACCCAGGTTTCTCCAAGCAACGGCTTTGGCTCAGCCGTGATTTCTTCCGTCTGCCACTGAACGCCTGCGTTCTTCAGCGAAGCAATCGTTTCCTGGTTGTGGGGCTGCTCGAAGAAGCTTCGAATATGGCCGGCGACGATAGGTCCAACATCCGGCACTTGCTGCAGTGCCTCTTCATCGGCTTCACCAATCGCCTCCAGAGTACCAAAGTGGCTGGCGAGGGACTTTGCCGTTGCCTCCCCGACTTCGCGGATGCCCAGAGCGTAAACAAAGCGCCAAAGCACCGGATGCCGAGACTTATCAATGGCCGCCAGCAGGTTGGTGGCGGACTTGTCACCCATGCGCTCCAGCCCGGTGAGGTCTTCCTTGGTCAGTCCGTACAGGTCCGCTACGGTCTTCACCATGTCCCTGTCTACCAGGATATCGATCCATTTATCTCCCAGACCTTCAATGTCCAGCGCCTTGCGGGACGCATAATGCCGGATCGCTTCCTTGCGCTGGGCGGGACAATACAAGCCACCGGAGCAACGGGCCACAGCTTCGCCTTCTATCTGGATAACGTCTGAATCGCAAACCGGGCAGGTTTTCGGAAGCTCTACCTCACGGGCGTTGTCTGGCCGCTTTTCCAGAACCACCTTGACGACCTGGGGAATCACATCACCTGCGCGCCTTATAAACACCGTATCTCCGATACGGGCGTCCAGGCGACGAATCTCATCCATGTTGTGCAGGGTCGCATTGCTGACGGTTACACCACCCACAAACACCGGCTTGAGACGGGCAACTGGCGTTACCGCCCCGGTGCGACCAACCTGAAACTCCACGTCCTCAATAACGGTAAGCTCTTCCTGAGCGGGAAATTTATGGGCTATCGCCCAGCGTGGCGCCCGGGACACGAACCCCAACGCCTGCTGTAATGCCAGGCTGTTCACCTTGAAGACGATTCCGTCGATCTCGTATGGCAGCTCACCTCGTTTGTCCATCATCGCCTGGTAGGCCGCCAGGCATTCATCCACCCCTGTGGCCTTACTCATTTCCGGGTTGATGCGGAAGCCCCATTGCCCGACCTGTTGCAGGCAGTCCCAATGGGTGTCAGGTAGTATCGAGTCGTCGGTCACGGCAACGCTGTAGGCGCACATTTCCAGGGGGCGACGCGCGGTCACCGACGGTTTTTTCTGTCTGAGGCTGCCAGCCGCGGCGTTGCGCGGGTTAACAAAGGTTTTATCACCCTTGTTGGCCAACGTCTGATTCAACTTCTCGAACCCGGCTTTGGGCATATACACCTCGCCCCGGACTTCCACCGTTTCCGGAACGTCACTTCCCCGAAGTTTCAGGGGTACAGACGGAATGGTGCGGATGTTGGCGGTGATATCCTCGCCGGCGTAACCATCGCCCCGAGTGGCGGCCCGGATGAGAACTCCGTGTTCGTAATGCAGGCTGACGGCGAGGCCGTCGAGCTTGGGTTCACAGACGTACTCAATGTCATCCCCGGTTTTCAGGCGGTCCCTTACCCGACGGTCAAAGTCCCTCAGCTCATCCTCGGTAAAGGCGTTGTCCAGTGACAACATGGGCACCCGGTGTACCACTTCTTCAAAACTGGTCTCCGCATTGGCACCGACCCGACGGGTGGGCGAGTCATCGGTGACCAGCTCGGGATGGCTGGCTTCCAGTTCCTGGAGCTCCCGGAACAGGCGATCGTATTCGGCATCCGGCACCTGGGGATCGTCCTGCACATAATAACGATAGTTGTGCTCGTCTATGATGTTCCGCAGTTCCTGTACCCGGCTTACCGTCTCGGGAGTCGCTGTGCTCATACCTGTAATCCCTTGGATCTACAAAAAAATACCCGGATTCTACCGGGTATTTTACTCTCAACGATAGCGGCGGGCGTTAGTGCCGGGGCGACCGTTGCTTGCGTTCAAATTCGCGGATGCGCTGACGGCAATGCTCAATGGTTTGCGGAGTCATCACACTGCGCCGCTCGTCTTTCAGCTCTCCGCCCATATTGCGAACCACGCACTGAGCAGTTTCGAGCATGAAGTCAAAAGCCTGGAGAGCGTTGGATGGCCCTGGCATGCTCATGAAGAAGCTGATTCCCGGTGTCGACAGGGTTGGCATGTCCTGCGGCCGGAAGGTTCCCGGCTCTACGGCACTGGCCACACTGAATTGTACCGGACTGGTGGTGTCTGACTCCTCGTGGCGGTGGTAGATATCCATATCGCCGTATTCCAGACCACAGGCCTCAAACAGCTCCTTCAGCACGCTGCCCTTGAAATCCTCTCCGTTACGAGCCAACACATTGATAACGACAACTTCTCTCGCCTCCGGGCGATTGGCGCCGGCCAGTGGTTGCCCCGAACGCTTCGGGGACTGATCACGCCGCGCGGTATCCTCCTGAACTTCGCTGGTCACCGTGGGAGGAGGGTTTGCAACCGTCTGTTCTGGTTGCTCCTCGGGCTGCGGTTCACTGACGATTCCTACACCAGGGTCTGGCTCATCATCATTCGCTCCCCAACCAGTATCGGGAGCTTCATACATTTCCCGAGCATCAGCCTGGAAGCCGATTTCGCTTTCACCATCTTCCTGTTGCGGCAACTCTTCGTCAGCCCCAGCCTTTTTGGCTTCGTCACTGATGATCGGACGTGTCGGTTTCTGCACCGGATTGCCAAAGCGG
This sequence comes from Marinobacter sp., assembly GCA_022014155.1. Classification (GTDB taxonomy): domain Bacteria; phylum Pseudomonadota; class Gammaproteobacteria; order Pseudomonadales; family Oleiphilaceae; genus Marinobacter. The sequence continues at coordinate 15,767 of JAKLLS010000036.1, forward strand.
CTGGACCGCTCCCGCTTCAGGTAACCCCGCTCTTCAAGCGTGTCCCGGGAGATAGTCCGGGCACCACCGTTCGGTAGCTCCGGGTTGTAGTCCTGGTCCAGCGGTGATTCGTCCAGGTCATTGGCCCCCATACCTGACGAAATCGCGATGGATTCCTTACGTGCCCGGCGCATGCGACGAAAACCGTCGATGACAATGCCGATGATAACCAGGGTACCTATGGCAATTAACCATTCCCTTAGTGACATAGTGATGCTGTCCTGTTTGCAGATCGGATATCGTTGCTACTCTAAGAAAAGCCTGTAATGAATACAACGCACAGGCGGGCCAGATGGCCTTTTTGTCATCTTTGACGGCATTCCAGGCACCCTGACAACAGGTGCCTTACGCCTCCGCCAGGGCGGCTGCCTCTTCCACATCCACAGACACCAGCCGCGAACACCCAGGTTCGTGCATGGTGACCCCCATCAACTGATCCCCCATTTCCATCGCGATCTTGTTATGGGTAATGTAGATGAACTGCACCTGCTTTGACATCTCCTTGACCATATTGGCATATCGGCCCACGTTGGCGTCGTCCAACGGTGCATCCACCTCATCCAGCATGCAGAACGGTGCCGGGTTGAGCTGGAAAATGGAGAACACCAGCGCGATGGCCGTCAGCGCCTTCTCACCACCGGAAAGCAGGTGAATGGTACTGTTCTTCTTGCCCGGCGGCCGGGCCATGATGGTAACCCCCGTTTCCAGTAAATCCTCGCCGGTAAGTTCAAGCGAAGCGCTCCCACCCCCGAAGACTTTGGGAAACAGCGCCTGCAAGCCACCATTCACCTGATCGAATGTCTCCTTGAAGCGCTGGCGGGTCTCCCGGTCTATCCGGCGAATCGCATTATCCAGAGTTTCCAGAGCTTCCATCAGGTCTTCATGCTGACTGTCCAGATAGGTCTTGCGCTCACTCTGGACCTGGTATTCCTCTATGGCCGCCAGGTTGATGGCTCCCAGACGCTGGATCCGGCTACCAATCTTCTCCAGCTCATCCGCCCACGCCTGCTCCGTGGCATCCTCAGGTAGTTGCTCCAGCACCTCTTGCAACTTCACATCCAGTTCCGTGAGCTGTTCGATGTGGTTACCGGAGCGGATTTCCAGGGCCTGGGACTCCATCTTGAGCTTTTCAAGCCGGGCGCGGATATCCTGAACTTCATGTTCCGTGCGGCTTCGGCCCTGCTCCTTTTCCCGAACCTCACGATCGATTTCTTCCAGCGCGTCCCTGGCAATACCCAGCTTCTCTTCTTCCGCCAGGCGGCGGTCCAGCAACCCTTCCAGCTGCATCTGGAGATCTTCCACCGGTTCCTCCACGCTTTCGCGGGATTCACGAAGGATCTCCAGCCGCTCTTCCAGCCGCTCCTTCTGCATTTGCATACGATCGATGGTCTGCCGCAAGCCATCCCTCTGGCTGTTCAGGGACTGTAATTGTAATTGAAGCTGATGGGCCCGGTCGCGGTCATGGCGGGCCTCCTGGCGAAGATGATCCAGGTTTTCCCGAAGCGAGTCCCGGCGTTCCAGCAGCAGTTCTTTCTCTTCGTCATTGTCTTCGGTGGACGCCAGTGCTTCCTGCCATTCTTCCCGGACTTCCTGCAATTGTTCGAGCTGCTCTTCCAGGCTCAGAGCCACATCCTCAGCATCTTCCCGGATCCTCTGAAGACGTGCATCAATCTGTTCCGCCCTGGCTTTCAGGCCACTGATCTTCGAAGACAGTCCGCCAAGCTCCCGTTCCGCGTCGCTGAGACGACCCTGCGCTTCATCCCGGTTGGCCTCAGCCCTTTCGGATTTCTCCTGCAGGCTTTCCAGTTCCTCACTGGCCTCCTGCAGCAACGCCTCAGCCTCATCCAGTTCTTCAGATAACTGGCTGACCTTCTTCTGGCGCTCAATCACCCCCACCTGGGCAGCGTCAGAGTCCGGCATCAGAATCCAGTCCCGCGATATCCAGACTCCTTCCCGGGTAATGACGCTCTGCCCGGCATTCAGACTGGCCTGCCTGGCGAGCGCATCATCCAGATCATCCGCAGTGTCTATCCCAGCCAAAAGTCCGGTGACAGCCGCAGCCCCCGTTACCCGGGAGGCAAGCCCGGAAGAGCGCTCCACTCCCCGACTCTCGGCATTGACCAGCGCCAGTCCTTTGGGGGCGCCCGACATGGCATGATGGAACGAATCCATACCCGACACACTCACACCCTGACTGAAACGACTGATCACCTGCTCAACGGCAAATTCCCAACCATTATCGATCGTCAGCTGCTGGGCAATCCTGGGTGCGGACGCCAGTCCGAATTCATGAAGCCAGGATTGCAGCGCATCATTCTGACCACCCATCTGTTCATCCAGCATCGCCTGCTGGGACTCCAGGGCGGCGCGAAGAGTTTGTGTCTTCTGGCGATAGTCAGATACCTTCTGTTCGGCATCTTTCTGCTGCTGACGGGCATTAAACAGCTCGTCCTGAACCGCCGAGATCCGATCAGCCGCTTCCTCGCGCTGTAACTCCAGGGTTTCCTGTTGCTCCAGGAAATCGTCCAGTTCAGCACGATCCAATTGCCCCTCCAGCAAGTCCTGCTCGTCCCTCAGGCGCTGCTGGCGAGTCTTGAGTTCAGTAATCGCGTTTTCGAATGAGTGTATCCTTGACTGGGCCAGTTCAGCCTGCCGACGTGCATCCGAAGAACGGGAACTGAATTGTTCCCAGGTGTGCTGCCATTCGCTCATGGCATCCTCTGCAAGCTGAAGCTTCTCCCCGGATTCCTCTGCCCGGATTGCCAGCGCCTCCTGCTCCGGCTCGATCATGTCCAGCTCTTCCTGGATGCCGGAGAGCTTCTCTTCATCCTGCTCCAGCTCCCGTGCAAGTTCCCGCTGGTTCGCCATGGCCTGGTCCAGTTCGGTGGCAATCTGCCGGCCACGCTCGCGCTGATGCTCAAGACTTTGCTCAATACGGGCGATATCGGCACCGGCCTCATAGAATCGTGCCTGTGCCCGGTTAAAATGCTCGGTCCGCTCCTGGTGGCTGTCCCGCAGGGATTCCAGTGAGGTTTCCAGGTTGACACGCTCGGTCAGATACTTTTCCAGCTCCAGCTCAGTGTCCCGAATCCTCGAGCGCCAGGTCTGCAAATCGTTATCCAGCGACTTCCAGCGCAGAACCGTCAGTTCTGCCTTTTTCCGACGCTCTTCCTGCTTGTAGGCTTTGTACTTCTCTGCCGCCGCGGCCTGGCGCTCAAGATGCTGCAACTGGCGACCGAGTTCGTCCCGAAGGTCTGTGAGTCGCTCCAGGTTTTCCTGGGTACGGCGGATACGGTTTTCGGTTTCCCGGCGTCGTTCCTTGTACTTGGAAATGCCGGCGGCCTCCTCAATGTATACCCGCAGCTCTTCAGGTTTGGCCTCAATCAGCCGGGATATCATCCCCTGCTCAATAATCGCGTAACTTCGTGGCCCCAAGCCTGTTCCCAGGAACAGATCGGTTATATCGCGACGGCGACACTTCGACCCATTGAGGAAATATTCGGACTGGCCTTCGCGAGAGACTCTACGGCGGACTGAAATCTCATTGAACTTGACAAACTCGCCGGGTGCAGAGCCGTCGCTGTTATCAAACACCAGCTCAATCGAAGCCTGACCCACGGGTTTGCGAGCGCTGGACCCATTGAAAATAACGTCGGTCATGGATTCGCCACGCAGATACTTGGCGGAACTTTCCCCCATGACCCAGCGCACCGCATCGATGATGTTGGACTTGCCGCACCCGTTAGGGCCAACCACGGCTGTCATATTGGTGGGAAATGGTACCGTGGTCGGATCAACGAAGGATTTGAAACCGGACAGTTTGATGGACTTCAGGCGCATATCAGGCCTTTGCCTCCTCCGTAAGTATCCTTAGCACCTGGCTGCGCTGGTGTTCGCCGAACCTGATGATGGCCGCTTCGACCCTTTCGGCATTCCCGCTGGCCGCTGCATCTGCAACCTCGGAGAAGAAGCGACCGGTTTCCACCTGTTCCTCGCGAAAATTCTCAAGCGCGACAAAGTAGGTACGACTGATAGCCGGACGGAAATTTTCCAGTGTTTCCTCAAGAAACGGATTCTCAACAAGGGTGTAGGCATAACGCAAGACACCGAACCCGGCCTCAATCACTTCCTCAGCGGCATCACTGCCAGAGGAGTTCAAGGCATCGGTAACAGCCTTGAGCTCCCGGGCGTGGCTCACGATACCGGCCAATTCCTGTTGTGACCACCGCTCCATGATCTTGCGACCCAGCATACACAGCAGATTAATGTAGATATCGTAAAGACTGTTAACCAGCTCAGGTGTCAACCTGGATACTACGGCGCCCCGGCGTGGGAATATCTCGATCAGGTGGCGACGCTGGAGAATCAACAGTGCTTCGCGGACGGAACCACGACTGACATTCAACTCGCCTGCCACTTTGAGTTCCTGCACTCGTTCCCCGGGCTTTAGATCACTGGTCATGATCCGCTGCCCCAGATGTTGGGCTATTTGCTCGGAAAGACTTTCGGGAGCCTGAAACCTCATAAAGTTGGTCGCTCGCTTGCTGCAGACGGCACAATCATAAGCGCAAAAGTTTACCACAGGGATTGGCAGACCCCATCCCCTTGTCTGACATTTCGACCACCCCCCGCAAAAGAGGAAAATAATCGCCGGAAAACTGACGCTCCGCGAAAAATGAAAGACAAAACTTAAAATCCATCGCAGGACATCACTGTAGCTAACTGCTTTTAATGTATTTTATTTTACCGGCACAATTCGTGCCTATCAAAAGGAAAACCTTGAACAGAGTCATTCTCAGTGAAGCACATACCGTCAATCTCGAATTCTGGCCCTCAACCACAAAAACTTGCCGCCCTGCGACAGGCGCATCGGGACTGGAATGAATCTACCGACCCTATGACGCGCCTGACCAGGCGGCTCTCTACCACGCTATCCCTGGAGGATCAGCTGGCGATTCTGGCCGGAGAGATCAGCGAGATTGTCCCGATCGACACACTGAACTACCGTCATCAGATTGGCGGAACAGACTTTGTGTTCGCTTCGGGTATAGGCGGGCCGCATCGCTGCGAATACCGCCTTAACCTGGAGGGGGAGTATTACGGAACGCTGTCACTGAAGCGCCGTCAGAAGTTTACGGAAAAGGAACTGGAAGCAATCGAAATGATGTTGGGCGCCGCAATTTGCCCAATAAGAAATGCCTGCCGATTTCATGCCATTGAACACGCTGCGCTAACGGATTCGCTGACGGGCACACCCAACAAGCGCGCCATGGATAGTGCTCTGCACCAAGCCTGCCAACTATCCGATCGCCACGGTGACCAGTATTCACTGATTCTCTGTGATCTGGACCACTTCAAGGCGATCAATGACAACTACGGTCATATTGTGGGTGATCACTTGCTAAAACTGGCCGCTTGCGAGCTGGAAAAAGCCGTCCGTAGTTCTGACTCAGTGTACCGCTTCGGAGGCGAAGAGTTTGCGATACTCCTGCCACACACGGAAGAGATGGAAGCGCGCAACGTGGCAGACAGGGTACGCGAGTACATAGGCGATATTGCTATTAATTGCGGAGACATCAACGTCTCCGTGACAGCCAGCTGTGGCGTCGCCACGCACCTGACCGGTGAGGCTTCGGATCAATGGCTCGCACGAGCTGATGAAGCCCTGTACCGCGCAAAAGACCAGGGCCGCAACTGCACCCGGGTCTTTGCCAGTATCAGTTAGCTCTTTTTAACGCTTTTCGCCGGTTTTCTTGCTGGCTTCTTGCTCTGGCTTGCTGGTTTGCTTGAGCTCACATCCCATTTACGCCCTCCGGATTTGCGTCCCGGCCGACCGGGTTGCTTATTACGCTTACGATCCAGCGCCGCCTGCTCGTTCGGGGTCTTGGCGGGTATGGCAACGGATTCCAGACCCACGGTCTTGCTGAGCATATCGACTGCCTTCTGATCCAGCTCTTCCCATTTACCAACCGTCAAGCGGCTCGGAAGAAACACCGGCCCGTAGCGAACCCGTTTCAACCGACTGACTCTTACGCCCTGGGACTCCCACAAACGGCGAACTTCACGATTCCGTCCTTCCAGCAGAGTGACATGAAACCATCGGTTGATCCCGCTACCACCGGCCGGCGTGATATCGGTGAACTTGGCCATGCCATCTTCCAGCAGCACGCCATCCATCAGGCGCTGCAGCATCGCATCGTCCACTTCGCCAAACACCCGGACAGCGTATTCCCGGTCAATTTCGCTTGATGGGTGCATCAGCCGGTTGGCCAGTTCTCCATCGGTGGTGAACAGAACCAGCCCGGTAGTGTTGATATCCAGACGACCGATGGAGATCCAGCGATGATCCTTAAGCCTCGGCAAACTATCAAACACCGTTGGCCGCCCCTCAGGATCACGACGGGTGGTCACTTCCCCTTCGGGCTTGTTATAGATCAGCACGCGGCGAACGACTTCTGAGCCCGAGGCCAGATCAAGGCGTTTGCCATCCAGCTCTATCCGGTCGCTGATGGTCACCTTCTGGCCTGGTTCCGGCAGTTGTCCGTTGACCGTCAAACGGCCGGCTTCCACCCAACCTTCCACCTCACGGCGGGAACCAACACCCGCACGGGACAGGAGCTTCTGAATTCTTTCCGGACCACTGGCAGCGGCCGTCGGTGTTTTACGGGGAGCGGAGGGTTTTCCTCCAGACTTACCGGGGCGCTCTGACGCCATGAACTTATCCTTTCAGTGGGCTGATGCGGGTCTATGCCCGCGGCATCAGTGAAGTGTCTGATTCGATGGGGCATCCTGATCCGGCTCACCGGAATCTCCTTCCCCATCACTGGCTGAAGATCCTGATTCAAACTCGATCTCCGCCTGCATGTTCTTTTCAATTTCCCGACCAATTTCTTCAAGATCCCTTACTTCCGACAAGGGCGGTAGCTGATCCAGCCCCTGCAAATTGAAGTAGTCCAGAAACTGGCGCGTCGTAGCGTACATGGCAGGCCTGCCGGGCACATCCCGATGGCCAACCACCCTTACCCACTCGCGCTCCAACAGGGTTCGCACGATGTTACTGCTGACGGTAACCCCTCGAATATCCTCGATTTCACCCCGGGTGATCGGCTGGCGATAGGCAATCAACGCCAGGGTCTCCAGCAAGGCCCGGGAGTACCGCTGGGGCTTTTCTTCAAACAACCGCGCAACCCAGGAAGCGTACTCTTCACGCACCTGGAGCCGATAACCACTGGCAACCTTTTTCAACTCAAACCCGCGGCCTTCACAAGCACTCTCGAGCAACACCAGGGCGTGTTCCATGATCTGTCGGGCTGGCCGTTCGTCTTCCGGGAAAAGCTCCCTCAGCTGATCAAATGACAGAGGTCTTCCTGCCGCCAGCAGCGCGGCTTCGATAATCGCCTGGATCTTTTTCAGGTTCTCTTCGTTCATGGAGCTCGTGCTTTCGCTTAACTGGACGCTCTGGCCCTGACATGAATGGGCCCAAGGACTTCTCCCTGGACTACCTCTATCAGCTGTTCCTTCACCAACTCAAGTGTCGCCAGGAAAGTCACAACCACGCCCAATCGACCTTCCTCCGGCGTGAACAGACTTTCAAAGTTCACAAAGCGATCACCCTGAAGCACCGAGAGAATCGCCGACATACGTTCCCGGGTAGACAGTTTCTCCCGTTCGACATGGTGGCTGGTGAACAGGTCAGCCCGCTTGAGCACGCCCTGAAGCGCAAACAACAGCTCGGTAAGTTCCACATCCGGATGTGGCTGGCTGGATGGTAATGTCGGTATCGCAGCCGATCCAGCAAAGGTATCCCGTTCCTGACGCGGCAGCTGATCCAGGTCCTCTGCCGCTTTCTTGAAGCGCTCGTACTGCTGCAGACGGCGGATCAGTTCTGCTCGCGGATCCACCTCTTCGTCGTCATCGCTTTCCTGCCTGGGCAGCAGCATGCGGGATTTTATTTCCGCCAGAGTGGCAGCCATAACCAGATACTCTGCCGCCAACTCAAATCGCATCGCTTCCACGGCACCGATGTAGTCCATGTACTGACGGGTAATTTCACTGACATCGATATCCAGAATGTCCATGTTCTGGCGTCGGATCAGATACAACAACAGATCCAGGGGCCCCTCGAAGGCTTCCAGGAACACCGCCAGGGCGTCGGGTGGAATGTACAGATCCCGTGGCAGGTCCACCAAGGGCTTACCGGACACCAGAGCCAGGGGCACCTGCTCGGGAGTGGACTGTGGCGCTTCCTCTCCCGCATCGGCCTGCGAATTGCTCACAGTGTCATCGGTCATACGTTCTCCAACATGCAGAAGCACAGACTCCGCAATTAACGGTAGCTCAACCCCATGGCGGTGCGAACTTCCTCCAGGGTATCCCTGGCAGCATCGCGAGCCTGCTCGCATCCCTCGTCAATGATCGACCGCACCAGATCCGGGTTGCCTTCGTACTCCCGGGCGCGTTCATGGAGTGGGCGCTGTTCCTCAATAATCGCATCGATAAGCGGCTTCTTGCATTCCAGGCAACCAATCCCAGCGCTTCGACACCCTGCTTGCACCCATTCCCGGGTGTCCTCATTGGAATAGATCTTGTGCATGCCCCACACCGGACACTTCTCGGGTTCTCCCGGATCCGTCCGACGGACCCGCTGGGGATCGGTCTGCATGGTGCGAATTTTCTGGGCAACCGAATCCTGGTCTTCACGAAGACCAATGTAGTTGTTGTAGGACTTGGACATCTTCTGTCCGTCCAGCCCCGGCATTTTCGATTCTGGTGTCAGTAGCGGCTGGGGCTCCGGCAGAATTACCTTGCCGCCGCCTTCGATGTAACCGTACAGTCGCTCGCGATCGCCCAGGGAAATGTTCTGTTGTTCTTTCAATAACGCCCTGGCTGTTTCAAGAGCTTCCAGATCGCCTGCTTCCTGGTACCGTTTCTTCAGAGTGCGGTACAGCTTTGCGTTTTTCTTGCCCATCTTCACGATCGCGCCTTCGGCCTGCTCCTCAAAACCAGGCTCGCGACCATAGATATGATTGAAGCGACGGGCTATTTCCCGGGTAATCTCCACGTGGGAGACCTGATCGGCTCCGACCGGAACCTTGCCCGCACGGTACATCAGAATATCCGCACTTTGCAGCAGCGGATAACCCAGGAAACCGTACGTCGCCAGGTCCTTCTCCCGCAGTTTCTCCTGCTGATCCTTGTAGGTGGGGATGCGCTCCAGCCAACCCAGCGGGGTAATCATGGACAGCAGCAAATGCAGTTCCGCGTGCTCTGGCACCCGGGACTGGATAAACATGGTGGAAGAACCGGGATTAACGCCGGCTGCCAGCCAGTCGATGACCATGTCCCAGACACTCTGCTCGATGCCCGAGGTATCTTCGTAATCGGTCGTTAACGCATGCCAGTCAGCGACGAAGAAGAAGCACTCATACTCATGCTGGAGTTTCACCCAGTTTTTCAGAACACCGTGGTAGTGACCAAGGTGAAGCTTGCCGGTCGGACGCATCCCGGACAAAACCCGCTGCTGGGAATCTACAGAACTCAAAGCACGAACTCCTTCTGATGATGTTAAACCAGCCCATCTTAGAGCAGGCTGACCGGGCATTATAGTCTTATGTAGGGCCCGCGTTAAGAAGCCTTTGAAAAACAGTCATAAAGCACCAGTAGCAAAACGAAAAAGCCCCCGGCGCCTTACGGCAGACCCGGGGGCTTTTCTTACCAGCGGTAATGACTTACCAGCCAGTTGCTTCCTTCAGCGCCTTGCCGATTTCGGCCAGGCTACGCACGGTTTTGACACCGGCGTCATTCAATGCAGCAAACTTCTCATCTGCGGTACCCTTGCCACCGGAGATAATCGCACCGGCATGGCCCATACGTTTGCCAGGAGGCGCAGTCACACCAGCGATGTAGGAAACTACAGGCTTGGTGACGTTGTCCTTGATAAACGCAGCGGCTTCTTCCTCGGCGGTACCGCCAATTTCGCCGATCATCACGATGGCTTCAGTCTGCGGATCGTCCTGCAGCAGCTGCAGGATATCGATGAAGTTGGAGCCCGGAATCGGGTCACCACCAATACCGATACAGGTAGACTGACCGTAGCCGAAGTCCGTGGTCTGTTTGACCGCTTCATATGTCAGGGTGCCTGAACGGGATACGATACCCACCTTACCCGGCTTGTGGATGTGACCGGGCATGATGCCGATCTTGCACTCACCCGGCGTGATCACACCCGGGCAGTTCGGACCAATCATGCGTACGCCTTTACGATCCACGTACTCTTTGGCGTAAAGCATGTCGATGGTCGGGATACCCTCAGTGATGCACACAATCAGCTGGATGCCAGCGTCTGCGGCTTCAATGATGGCGTCCTTACAGAACGGAGCGGGTACGTAGATAACCGTTGCTTCCGCACCGGTTTTCTCGACGGCTTCACGTACGGTGTTGAACACCGGCAGGCCCAGGTGCTCGGTTCCGCCCTTACCCGGGCTTACGCCACCAACCATCTTGGTGCCGTACTCAATCGCCTGCTCAGAGTGGAAAGTACCCTGTGCGCCGGTAAAGCCCTGGCAGATAACCTTGGTGTCTTTGTTAATCAGGATGCTCATTATTTACCCCCTGCGGCTTTAACGACTTGCTCTGCGGCATC
>JAKLLS010000161.1 GCA_022014155.1 Marinobacter sp.
CGGATCACTTCGTCGACCAGCAACTGGCCTTCGCGGTCGGGGTCGCCGGCGTGGACGATGGTGCCTGCCTGGCGAATCAGGGATTCCAGCACGTTGAGTTGCTGGCGAACGCTGTCCTTGGGGGTGACTTCCCAGCGCTCGGGCACCAAGGGCAAGTCTTCCTGTCGCCACTTTTTCCAGCGCGGGTTGTACTGTGCCGGTTCAGCCGGTTCCAGCAGGTGACCGATGCACCAGCTGACGGTGACCGCTTCGTTGCCCTGGCCACAGCGAATCCAGCCCGGACCTTTCTGGTGCGGGGCGGGCAGAGCGGCGGCAATGGCGCGGCCCAGACTGGGTTTTTCGGCGATGTACAGTTGCATGATTTCGGGTGCGTTCGGATTGGGAGGGGAAGATGGCCTTTTGGCATGGGTGTGTCAAGGTTCCAGCCCACTGTAGTATGCTTCGGGTTATGGAAAGTTAAGGAGTTACAACGGTTATGAAGATTCAGAACGCGATCGAGGAAAAGCTGTCCCGGGCTTTTGAGGTAAACCACCTGCAAGTGGAAAACGAAAGCCACAAGCACAGTGTGCCGCCGAACTCCGAAACCCACTTCAAGGTCACCCTGGTGTCAGCGGATTTTGATGGGCAGATGAAGGTAAAAAGGCACCAGGCGATTTATAAGGTGTTGGCGGACGAACTGGCGGGTGAGGTTCATGCGCTGGCCCTGCATCTATACTCTCCTCAGGAGTGGTCGGACTCCGGTCAGTCGGCGCCGGAGTCTCCGAATTGTATGGGTGGGTCCAAAAAGGATCCGGCCATGACGTCAGGAGAGGGTCAATGAGCCAGTTTTTTCAGATTCATCCGGAAACGCCGCAGAAGCGGCTGATCAAGCAGGCGGTCGATATTCTTCGCAGTGGTGGGGTGATCGTCTACCCCACGGATTCAGCCTATGCCATTGGTTGTCACCTCGGGGACAAACAGGCGGCAGATCGCATCAAGCGGATTCGCAGGCTGGATGACAAGCACAATTTCACCCTGATGTGCCGTGATCTGTCGGACATCGGTGTGTATGCCAAAGTCGGCAACACCCAGTACCGGTTGCTCAAGACCTTCACTCCGGGGCCCTACACCTTCATTCTGGATGCCACCAGCGAAGTGCCGCGCAGGTTGCTGCATCCCAAGCGTCGCACTATTGGGCTGCGGGTGCCGGATAACGCCATTGTGCAGGAATTGCTGGGCGAACTGGGCGAGCCGATCATGAGCAGCACCCTGATTTTGCCGGGGGAAACCGATCCCATGACGGATCCCTACGAGATCCGGGAAACCCTCGAACATGAGCTGGATCTGATTATTGATGGTGGTTTCTGCGGTCTTGAGGCGACAACGGTGGTGAATATGACCACTGACGTACCCGAAGTCACCCGGACTGGTAAAGGGGATCCAGCACCCTTCCAGGTCTGATCTCATTAAAGCAGGGCCGGGACACCGGCCCTGCTGGTGTCCGGAACAGGCTCAGGCGCGGGTATTGAAGCTGAACGCGTAGTGTTTGCGCTGGCCGGCGGCTTCCACCTGCTCCGCGCCAACGGATTTGCGCAGGGTGTCATAACGGTGCACCAGATCCTGAAGGCCGTTGAACTGCTGGTTATCGCTGACCATCGTGTCCAGCAGGGAGTTGTTGACGCCATAGGCCCTGTTCAGTTTGAGGGCGTTATCCACGAAGTGCAGGGTGGGCTCGTTCACGCTCAGGCGGCTGAAGGCTTCACGAAAGCCCTTGTTGTGGTTCAAGTCCTGTTCAATCTGTCCACGTTTTGCCTCCGGCAGTTTTCCGTCCAGCTGAATGTTTCCGCTGTCGTCCCTGGCGACGTTGATGGACGTTGCCGGATGCATTCCATACTCGGCAAGTTTGTGCCGCAGTGTTTCCCGCACAAAGGCAAGGTCCTGCCCCACGGTTTGCTTGTAATCGGTGACCGACAGCTTCCTGGATTTCAGCGCGGCCAGATCCGGACTTTCCAGTGTGGAGCGGGTAAACCGGTCATCCGTTGGCGATGCCGGTTGCTCCGGAGCCGCCGGGCCAGAGGTTTTTCCTGCCTGTTTCTCACCGGCTGCCTCAGGGCGCTTTTCCAACGCGGTCTGGAATTGGGTGCTGGCTTTGATCAGTGATGTAAGCAGCGACACGGCTGACTTCCTCCCATCGTCACGGGTGATCAGTGACAAAAATCGAACGTATGGGCAGGTTTCTGCACAAATCGGGCCAATCGAGACCGGAGAGGCCCAGCGCCCGAACGGTTCACTAACCCGGCGTTTGAACGTAGAGTTAGCAGCCTGGTTCGTTGATCCATTGAAAAGGAATGTCATGCCCCGATTTCTTCACACCGCAGACTGGCAGATGGGCCGCTATTACAGTCGCTTTGATAACGATGATGCGGTCGCGCTGGCGGAAGCCCGGTTTACCGCCATTGAACGGCTGGCCCAACTGGCCAGCGATGAGCGATGCGATGCAGTGCTGGTGGCGGGGGATGTATTCGATGCCCAGACCGTGGCGGACCGGACCATTCGCCGGGTATTCAATGCCATGTCCGGGTTTTCTGGCCCCTGGGTGATGCTGCCCGGTAACCACGATGCCGCCCTGGCGGAAAGTGTATGGACCCGCGCCCGGCGCCTGAACGCGGTGCCCGGCAACGTTCACCTGGCCCTGGAGCCGGGGGTTGTTGAGCTGAAAGCGCAGGGACTGGCCGTTCTGGCGGCGCCTCTGACCCAGCGGCATACCCACAGTGACCTTACCGAGAACTTTGACCATCTGGATACGCCTCCGGAATTGCTGCGTGTGGGGCTGGCCCACGGCAGTGTCCAGGGCTTGCTGGCGGAGGATATCGATTCGGCCAACCCGATTTCCGCCGACCGGGCTGCGCAGGCAAACCTGGATTATCTTGCCCTGGGTGACTGGCACGGAGTGAAACAGATCAACGCCCGCACCTGGTACAGCGGCACCCCGGAACCGGAGCGATTCCGCAATAACGAGGCCGGCGTGGCGCTGGTGGTGGACATTGCCGGGCCGGGGGCGGAACCGGACGTCCGCCGTCATCGCGTTGGTCAGTTCGAGTGGGTCCAGTGGCGCGAACACCTCAGTGTGGCCACGGATCTGGACGAATTGCTGCAGAGGCTGGAAGAACTGCCAGCACCAGCGGTGGTTGATATACGGCTGTCTGGTGAGGTGGACCTGGCGGGGGAGCAGAAACTTCTCCACGCCCTGTCCGTGGCCGAGGCCCGACATCGAAGTGTGCAGTGTGACCGGAGTCAGTTGGCACTACAGCCCACCGATGAGGACATTGCCGAGCTCAACGCGGACGGTTATCTGGGAGAGGTCATTGGTGAACTGAGAGAGAAACAGGAAAGCGCCGATGACGACCTGGCCGCCACATCCCGGGATGCCCTGGCGATACTGACCAGCCTGTTGCGGGACCGCATCGAACCGGTGTCCGAAAGCGCCGGGGAGGGCCAGTCATGAAACTGCAGCGTCTTCGCATTGAACAGTTGCGCCAGTTCCGTCAGCCCCTCGAACTGGGTGAACTGGGGCCGGGTCTTAATCTTATTCATGGCCCCAATGAGTCGGGCAAAAGTACACTGGTGCGGGCTATTCGTGCCGCCTTCTTTGAACGCCACCGATCCAACAGTGTGGATGACCTCAGACCCTGGGGCGACTCATCGGCAGCGCCGTCCGTGGAACTGGATTTTGAATGCCAGGGCGTTCAGTGGCAGCTCAGAAAGCGTTTCCTGCAACAGAAACGCTGCGACCTCCAGGTGGCCGGGGAGAGTTACTCCGGAGAAGAAGCGGAAGACAAGCTGGCGGACCTGCTGGGGTTCCAGTTTGCTTCCCGTGGCGCCAGTCAGGACAAGCACTGGGGGATTCCGGGCCTATTATGGGTGGAGCAGGGTAGCGGGCAGAATGTTCACGATGCCGTTGCCCACGCCGGTGATCACCTGAAATCGGCCCTTAACAGCCTGCTGGGCGAAGTGGCGAGCAGTGGCGGGGACGATGTCATCCAGCAGGTGCGGACCCAGCGCGCTGAATTGCTGACGGCCAACGGTAAGTCCCGGGGTGACTATGCCCGCCTGGGCGAGGAACAAACCGAACTGGCCGCCGAACTGGAAGCCCTGGACGAGCGGGTGGCGCACTACCAGTCCATGGTTGACCGGTTAGGGGAGCTGCGCAAGCGTTATCAGCGCAATGAGCAGGAACGTCCCTGGGAAGCCGCCCGCCAGAGCCAACGGGAGGCGGAAAACCGCTTCCGGGAAATTGAGCAGTGGCAACAGGAACAGAAGCGGGAGCAGCAGGCGCTGGATGATTGCCGGCAGAACCTTGAGCTTCTGCGGCGGCAACAGCAGCAATCGCAAATGGCCGCCCGCAAGCTGACAGAACGGGAGCAGGCGCTGGCACACTGCAAACAAACCGTGAATACATTGAAGACCAGGGAAGAGCAGGTGACCGTTGCCCAGCAGCAGGCCAGGCAAGCTTACAACAAAGCGCGTGAGCAGGTGCGTGTGGCAAAGGAGCAGGAACAGCGCAACCGTCTGGACAACGATATCAAACAGTTGCAGCAACAACTGGAAGCTCTTGGTCAAAACCTGGAGAAGGCCCGTACCCATCAGGCCGAGCTTCAGGAAACCCGTAACCAGCAGCAGGCCAACCCCCTTGACCTGGAAGCGCTGGAAGCCCTCAGAAAAACCCAGCGACAACTGGAACAGGAGCGGATTCGATCACAGGCCATCGCCACCCGGCTGCATTACGCCCTGGAGGACGGTCAGGCGGTAACACTGAACGGAGAATCTGTTCGGGGAGAGGGCGATGCGCTTCTGCTGGAAGCCACGACCCTGGCATTACCCGGTATCGGCGAGCTGACCATTACTCCCGGCGGTGACGATCTCGCCCGGGTTCAGCGCCAGTTGGAGCGGCTACGGGAAAGTTACGACAACCAGCTGAAATCCATGAAAGTGGACTCCCCCGAACAGGCGGGAAAACTGGCTGAGCAGCAGGCGCAACGCAAGGAAACCATCCAGCGTCTGGAGGCATTGTTAGCATCTATTGCACCCCAGGGCGTGGACGTGCTGGAGAGTCAGCAACAGGAACTCGCCAGACGGCTGGAACAGCTACAGTCGGAGCAGAAGGCGCTGCCGGAGATTTCGGGGGAACCGGTGTCACTGACCAGTGCGGAAGCGGCGCTGGAACTGGCGGAACAGCAATTACGGGAGGCGGATGGCAACCTTCAGGAACACAGCAAGCAACTGTTCGCCGCCACCCAGGCGCAGGAGAACGCGCAGGCAGAATGGCAGCAACTGAAAGGCGAGCTGGAAAACCCGGAGCGCCAGGCGGCCGAGCAAGCCCTCCAGACACAAATTGCCGAAACCGGGGAGCGGGAAACGCGCCTGCAGCAGTCCGTCAGCAAACGGCAGGAGCAGATTGACGAGGCCCGCCCGGAACTGTTGCAACAGGATATGGCCCGCTTCAAGGCCAGCGCTGAACAACTGGAGCGCAGTCACCAGCAGGAAGCCCTGGAGCTGACCAGTCTCGAAAGCAAGCTGGAAAGCCAGGGTGCTGAGGGTCTGGAGGAGCAACGGGAAGCGCTGGCGGCACGGTTGGAACACGTGAATCGCCGCTATACCGAGCTGCATCGACGTGCCGAAGCGCTGAAATTGCTACTCACTCTCCTGCAGGAAAAGCGCCAGGCTCTGACCCGTCGTCTCCAGGCACCGCTGCAAAAACACCTGAACCACTATCTGGGCGTGCTATTCCCCAAGGCAAACCTGGACGTGGACGACAACCTGATGCCTGGCCAGTTGACCCGCACCGGCCAACAGGGCCAGGAAACCGGAGATGTCCTGGAACTGAGCTTTGGCGCCCGGGAACAGATGGGGCTGATCAGCCGACTGGCCTATGCGGATTTGCTACAGGAAGCCGGCCGCCCGACCCTGATTATTCTGGACGACACCCTGGTGCACAGTGATCGCCAGCGCCTGGACCAGATGAAGCGCATTCTGTTCGACGCCGCCAGCCGGCACCAGGTACTGCTGTTCACCTGTCATCCGGAGAACTGGCAGGATCTGGGCGTGGCGCCACGGGATCTTGAGGCGTTGAAGACCGCCGATTAAATAATCGTCAAATCTTGCAAAATTCCGCCGGAAATTTGTTGCATAGACTACTCTGAGTTACAGGTGTATCGATTACCTGACAACGGGCCGCCTCGGCCCACTGTTTAATGAGTGAGCTCAGGAAGACGCGAAAGGATGTCAGGTGAACCGAGGTTGTTCATCTGTTCGCGCCGGCCGGTACAAAAGGGAGTATTTGCTGTGGTCAAAACAACAACAGCCGGAATTCTGGCAATCGTATCCGTGTGGGGGTTAACCGCTTGTGGTGGCGGGGGCGGTGGAAGTAGCAGTGATATTGATGACACGCCAACTGAGAAACCTTCCGGTGCTGACATTACCGTCGATCCCGATGGTTATGCTGAGAAACAGGTAAGCATCAGCAGCCAGACAGAAACCGATGCAATTCTCGTTTTATACGAGGATGCTGAAAATGCCTATCTGTTGGCAGAGCAAGTGGACAATGCCGTTACCTCACGGTCACACTCCAATGTCGAGGGCAATGAAATTACCTACGACTGTGACAACACGGGTAAAGTCGTTATCACCGTGAACAGTGACGATGTCAGCGACGATGAGCGCTGGCAGTTCAACAATTGCCAGCTGAACACGCCGACCTTTGGAAATATTGTCCTGAACGGCGATTATTTCTACGTCAACAAAGTCATGAGCAATGGCAATGCCGGTTTTCAGGTGTTTGATCTGACCGGGACCGTCATCGCTTCCGGCGAAGACATTGTCGCCAAGGGGCTGGATGAGTGGGAGATTGTCGAGAACGGAAGCGTGCGGACTGAAACCTACCAGACCGACGCGCTGGAATTCATCCTTGGAAGTGACTATTTCGCCATCGCCAATGCACTGACC
>JAKLLS010000162.1 GCA_022014155.1 Marinobacter sp.
TTCATCGCTGTTAAGAATCAGTTACACACTCTTCCCATTAAAGATAAACAGGGACGATCGCCAATGGGCCTCCCCGGCCACATTTGGCGATTTCCAAATGGACACTGATACCCAGGACCTGAATTATGCGCACGGCTTCCCGTTTCCTGATCGTCATTATCTTCCTTGGCGTAGTGCTTGGTGGCATTTTTGGCTACAAGTTTTACCAGTTTGGTCAGCTTAAAGAGCAATTGTCACAGCCACAACCACCAGCACAGATTTCCACTACCCAGGCAAAAAGTGCCCGATGGACACCCGCCGTCAAGGCCGTGGGGAGCGTTGAAGCCATCAATGGCATTGAAGTAGCCAACGAGGTTCCCGGTGTGATTGAACGCATTGGCTTTGAATCCGGTGACACCGTCAGCAAAGGCGATATCCTGATTCGTCTGGATGCCGCCATCGACGAAGCGGCGTTGCGCACTCGTCGCGCCGAAGCCCAACTGGCGGAACAGGAGTTCAAGCGGATATCCGACTTGCTTCCGAAACGTGCGGTATCACAATCCCAGTTCGACGAAGCCAAAGCGAATGTTGATGCTGCCCGGGCCCGTGTCAATGAAGCGGAAGCCCAGCTGAACAAGAAAGTGATTCGAGCCCCCTTTGATGGCACCCTCGGCCTTCGCCTGGTGGACCAGGGCGAATATATCCCCACCGGTACGCCGATTGTCGAAATCAACATGCTGAATCCCATTTATGTGGATTATACGTTGTCCGAAAAGGACCTTCCGAGGATCGCAACCGGCTACGACGTCACAGCTACGGTGGCCGCGATTCCGGGGCAAACTTTCGACGGACAGGTCAGCGCCATTAATACTTCGGTCAACCCCGAAACCCGAACCGTACGTATTCGTGCCACGCTGGCGAATCCTGAAAATGCCCTGCGGCCCGGCATGTTCACCACTATCCTGACCAAACAGCCGGAGGATCGCGAAATTGTTACCGTGCCCCGGACTGCGATCTCCTATAACACATACGGTGACTTTGTCTTCGTGGTGGAAGAGAACGACGAGGGTGACTTGATCGTCAACCGCCGGACAGTTCAGACCGGCGAAATCCGCGACGGCCGTGTTGCGGTGGAAGGTGGCCTGAAAGAAGGCGAGGAAGTGGTCGCCAAGGGCCTGCTGAGACTCCGCGCCGGACAACGGGTGGAAGTGCAGGAAAGCGATAACGACCCGGCGGAGGCGTCCGAATAATGCGTTTCACCGACATATTTATCCAGCGCCCCGTCCTGGCGACGGTGGTCAGCCTGCTGATCCTGCTGCTCGGTGCCAGGGCGGCCATGGAAATGGAAATTCGCCAGTATCCCGAACTGGAAAGCACCACCGTTACCGTGACCACAGCCTATCCTGGTGCCAGTTCGGACCTGGTTAAGGGCTTTATCACCACCCCGCTGCAACAGGCCATGGCCGAAGCCAGCGGCATTGACTACCTGACCTCCACCAGCTCCCAGGGCCGCTCCACCATCGAAGCCAAGATGGTGCTGAACTACGATGCCAACGCGGCACTGGCGGAAATCCAGGCCAAGGTAGCCAGTCAGAGGAACGTGTTGCCGGCAGACGCCCAGGACCCGGTGATTTCCTCCACCACCGGCGATTCAACGGCCCTGATGTACATTGCTTTCTACGGCAATGAACTGAAAGTGCCACAGATTACGGATTACCTGACACGGGTTGTCCAGCCAAAACTCCAGGCATTGCCCGGTGTTGGCAAGGCGGACCTGCTGGGACGTAAATTTGCCTTGCGCGCCTGGCTTGACCCGGAGCGACTGTCCGCGGTCGACATGACGCCTCAGGAAGTGGTCCAGGTCTTGTTGCGGAACAACTACCAGGCCGCCGTGGGTAACACCGAAGGCAAATACACCAAGATCAGCATGACCAGCGACACCGACGTGGGAGACCCGAACCAGTTCCGGGAACTGGTGGTCAAGGAATCCGATGGCTCCCTGATCCGGCTAAAGGACATTGCCCGAGTGGAGCTGGGATCGGAAACCTATGACCAACTGGCGCTCTACAAGGGCCAGCCCGCTACCTACGTCGCCATTGAACTGTCTCCAGGGGCCAACCCGCTGACGGTTGCCGAGCTGGTAAAAAACGAGCTACCGGATATCGAAAGCCAGTTGCCCTCTGGTCTCAACGTACGACTGGCCTACGATGCCTCTGACTTCATCGACAGTTCCATCAACGAGGTTATCCAGACGCTCCTGGAAGCCATACTGATCGTACTGGTTGTCGTATTCCTGTGCCTGGGATCGGTCCGGGCTGCAGTAGTGCCATCGGTTGCCGTGCCACTGTCACTGATCGGTGGTGCGTTCGTCATGCTGATGATGGGTTTTTCACTGAACCTGCTGACGCTGCTGTCGATGGTGCTTGCGATTGGTCTGGTGGTGGATGACGCCATCATTATGGTGGAGAACGTTCACCGCCACATCGAACAGGGAGAATCCCGGTTTGATGCGGCCATCAACGGTGCCCGGGAAATGGCCGTGCCCATCATCGCCATGACCACCACCCTGGTCGCAGTCTATGCCCCTATTGGCTTTATGGGGGGGGCTGGTCGGCTCGTTGTTTACCGAATTTGCTTTCACCCTGGCGGGCACTGTCGTGATTTCAGGCATCATCGCGCTGACACTGTCGCCGATGCTGTCTGGCAAAATCCTCAAGCCCCATGGCAATCCGGGACGCTTCGAAAAGCTGGTAGAGCACTCCTTCAACGGGCTTTCCAACGGCTACAAAGCGGCGCTGAGTTCCCTGATGACAACCAAGTCCGTTGTGATCTTCTTTGCCCTTGTGGTGCTGGCGTCCATTTACTTCATGGTGATGATGAGCCAGAGCGAGCTGGCCCCCACTGAGGATCAGGGCATCCTGTTCTATCAGGGGCTGGCACCCCAGACCGCAACCCTGGACTACCTCGAGGAGCACGGGGATGAAGTGCTGGGACACATGGAACAGGTTCCGGGCTACAACGAGGACTTCATGATTCTTGGGATTACCGCGCCCAACGCCGTCTTCGGCGGGTTCAAGATGGCGCCCTGGGAAGATCGCGAGATCAGCCAGTTCGAAGTACAACCCCAACTGGATAACGCACTCAAGCAAGTCACCGGATTGCAGACAGCGGTGTTTCCGCGGCCATCTTTGCCCGGCTCCGGCGGCGGCCTGCCATTCCAGTTCGTGATCACCACCGGGGAAGACTACGATCGCCTGAACGACGTTGCCAATGACATGCTCAGCAAGGCGATGGCCAGTGGCAACTTCATGTTCCTGCAAAAATCCATCGACTTTGATCGACCGATAACCCGTATCAAAGTCGACCGTGACCGGGTCGCGGACCTGGGTCTGTCGATGCAGGACGTGGGACAGGCGATGTCCAGTATGCTCGGCGGTGGTTACATCAACCGATTCAACATGGAAGGCCGCTCCTACCAGGTGATCCCGCAGGTCGAAAGGGATTTCCGCATGGACTCCGACGCACTCAACGACTATTACATCCGCGCCGATAACGGCCAGTTGGTCCCTCTCGGCAGCGTGATCAGCTTTGAGCACGATGTGGAACCTTCCCAACGCACCCAGTTCAACCAGCTGAACTCGCTGACATTGCAGGGCGTTGTGATGCCCGGAGTGACCATGGGCGATGCCATGGCGTTTATGGAGTCCACGGCAGCCCAGGTATTCCCTCAGGGCTTCACCTCCGACTACACTGGCGAATCCCGCCAGTTCGCCAATCAGGGCAGCGCCCTGGTGGTCACCTTCTTCCTGTCGCTGCTGGTCATTTACCTGGTGCTCGCCGCCCAGTTCGAAAGCTGGCGTGATCCGTTCATCATCCTGGTCTCGGTACCGATGTCCGTGGCTGGCGCCATGGTGTTCATTGTGCTCGGCTTCGCCACCATGAACATTTACACCCAGGTGGGCCTGATCACGCTGATCGGCGTAGTGTCCAAGAATGGCATCCTGATTGTGGAGTTCGCCAACGCCTTGCAGGTCGACAGGGGGCTGAACAAGCGGGAGGCTGTCATCGAAGCAGCTGCCATCCGGTTGCGACCCATTATCATGACGTCACTGGCGCTGATCTTTGCCATGGTGCCGCTGTTGATCGCCATCGGCCCCGGCGCGGAAAGCCGCTTCGCCATCGGCCTGACCATCAGCGCCGGCCTCGGTATCGGTACCCTGTTCACCGTTTTCGTATTACCAGCATTCTATATACTGCTGGCCCGTGACCATCACGGCTCCGCCGCAGAAGAATACGGTAACGGGGACAATGACAAGGCGGTCCCGGCACAGTGACTCTGGGCACGTTGTTCTGGCTGTTTGTTGCAGGGTTCGCCGTCTGGTACTGGTGGCGGGCCAAGGCCATCAAGGACTTCGTTCTGCAAGCAGCCAGGAATTACTGCAAGAAAATGGATGTAATGCTGCTGGACGACGCCGTCTACCTGCGGGGGCTGTGGTTCAAGCGCGATGAGACAGGGAAGTTGCGGGTATGGCGCCGCTTCCTGTTCGACTTCACATCCACCGGAGAGGAAAGGTACGTGGGCAGGGTTATCATGCTTGGCCCACGTATTCTGCATATGGAACTGGACCCGCACCGGCTCAACTGAGCCAACTTATCTCACCGCTGTTCCTCCACCCCCGCCCAGGCCCGTGCAGAAGAGTCTCATCAGGACTATACTGGCACCGTCGGTAATCCATACACCCACGACCCGGGAACCAACACACCCCATGCTGCTGCGATTGACCTCCGGATTGCTGTTTCTGGTGATTTCCTGTTCCACCCTGGCCGCCCCTCCGATTCTTCGTATAGCCACGTCTGAGTACCCGCCATTCGAATACCTGGAGGATGGAGCTCTGATTGGTGATGATGTAACAACCGTTAGCGCAGTCCTTGACCGCATGGGAATGGAGCCAGTGTTTTTCGTCGTACCCTGGAGACGGGCTGAAGCCTGGGCCAGGAACGGCTCCTCAGATATGATTTTTTCCCTTACCCACTCGGAAGAGAGAGGGCGCTATTATTATTTCACGGCCCCGATCAACACCGCGAGGGACGTGCTCTTCGCGCGCGAAGACAGCAACATCAAGTGGCAGACCCTGGATGACCTGGAAGGCTTGCGGGTAGGGTTGTCGTCATCTTACAGCTATGCTCCCGAGTTCATGAACTGGCTGGAAACCGCCGACGTCGAAGTCATAAGAATCAGCCAGCAAAAGCCAGACCTTACCGGTCTGCGAATGGTGGCCAACAACCGGATTGACGTGTTCATCTGCGAACAGTCCGTGTGTCAATTCCTGCTCGGGAAACACCAACCAGAGTATCCCGAGATAGAAAACATTGAAGCTGTGCCGGGAATGATCGGTGACGAGCGCGCATTCCGGGCGGCCTTTTCCCGCAAACATCCCGACGGCGAAGAGCTCAGGGACAGGTTCAACCAGGCGCTGGCAGAGCTAAACCGGGAGCAAAACGAGTGACCTAAGCCCTCTTCGGCAATCACCTACCAATCACTTCACCACAGATATCCCAAGGTTTCCTATACTGCCAGTGTCACCCTCAACCTACAGATCGGGACCATGGACATTCAGACAGATCACCGCTACGCCATTAACCTCAATGTGCGAGGCATTCAGCCTTCCGCTACCCTGCGCATTAATGAACTGAGCAACCAGCTTCGCTCCGAGGGCCGGGACATCATCAAACTGGGCCTGGGGCAATCACCGTTCCCGGTACCGGATCGTGTGGTGCAAGCACTGCGGGACCACGCCCATGAAAAGGATTATCTCCCGGTCAAGGGTTTGAAAGCCCTGCGGGAATCCATTGCCGGCTACATCAATCGTGGTGAGCGCATGCGTTGCACCTGGGAAGACGTGTTGATCGGTCCCGGCTCCAAAGAACTGCTGTTTATCCTGCAACTGGCCTACTACGGTGATCTCCTGATCCCCCGCCCCAGTTGGGTCTCATACGCCCCCCAGGCGAGGATCATTGGTCGCTCGGTTCACTGGCTGCCCACGCACGGGGAAAACAACTGGCAGTTGACGGCTGAAGAGTTGGACATTATCTGCCGGGACGACCCTTCACGTCCGCGTATCCTGATCATGAACTACCCGTCCAACCCCACCGGCTGTACCTACACCGACGACCAATTGCTGGCCATCGCCAACGTGGCACGGAAGTACAGACTGATCCTGCTGTCGGATGAGATCTATGGCGAGGTGCATTTCGAAGGCAAACACAAATCCATCGCCCGCTACTACCCGGAAGGCACGATCATCAGCACCGGCCTGAGCAAATGGGCCGGTGCCGGCGGCTGGCGCCTGGGGACATTCATCTTCCCGCCGGAGCTGCGACCACTGCAGGACGCCATGGCCATCATCGCCAGTGAGACCTACACCGCCACCAGCGCTCCCATCCAGTACGCCGCCATTTCCGCGTTCAACGGTGGCGACGACATGGACGAATACCTCAAGCAATCACGGCGGGTGTTGAAGGTTGTGGGTGAATATATGCATCGACGGCTGAGCGAGGTGGGTGCGGTGGTGCAGAAACCCGAAGGGGCGTTCTAT
Source organism: Marinobacter sp. (assembly GCA_022014155.1). Lineage (GTDB taxonomy): Bacteria > Pseudomonadota > Gammaproteobacteria > Pseudomonadales > Oleiphilaceae > Marinobacter. The sequence goes on from JAKLLS010000162.1 coordinate 6,576, forward strand.
CTGTTTCCCGATTTCAGAAACTTCCGTGACGCCCTGGCCGAGAAAGATATCAAGACCAGTCAGGCTCTCTGCCAGGCATTACTGGAGAACACCGGCGTGGCCATCCTGCCCGCCAGTGATTTCGGTTTCGTGCCGGACCATCTGGGTGCGCGGCTAGCCTTCGTGGATTTCGACGGTGCGGGAGCGCTTGAGCTAGCTGGCGGTGACTATGCCGGGCAGGACCTGGACGACGCTTTCGTCCAGCAGGCCTGCCCACGACTGGTGCTGGCCATGGACAAGATGGAGAACTGGTTGAAGAGCCTGTGATCCCATCGTGATAGACTGGCGTCCTCTCTTTTCATGAGCCAGCCAAGGGGGCGCCATGTCCGATTCTGCATCACTCC
>JAKLLS010000163.1 GCA_022014155.1 Marinobacter sp.
GGCCAAGGGTCTTGGTGATGGCCTGAAGGTTGTTCAGATGAATCACGGCGATGGCATACCGGTGATCCGGAATCCGGGTAATGAGATCGTTGATCACCATCTCAAAACTGGTGCGATTGGGCAGCCCGGTCAACGGGTCGTGCAATGCCTGATCCATCAATCGCAATTCCGCCGAGCGTCGTGCGGCCATTGCCCTGAGCTCTGCTTCCCGAGCCTGGAGCCTGTCTTCCCGCTCGTTGTACAGGCGTTTTGCCAGGGCTATGGTCAGCAGGATGGCCTCGAGGGCCGAGCCTACCTGCATGCCGTAGGTGGTCAGCCAATTGGTCGGCAATAATCCGTATTTGTTGGATGCGGTCAACATGGTGCCAATGATCAACAACCCCCAGGCGACAGTGTAGTAACCAGCCTGGGGGTTGCGTTTCAGCCACTGTACGGGGCCGATGATAAACAGCAACAGGAAACCAGACAGCGCCAGGGCCACTGATGATTTGATGGAGGTGTTGAACTCCAGCACGAAGGTGCCAAGGATGGCCAGCAGGCTGAGTCCAATGACGAACTGCAGCAGTAGATTGGTTCTGGGTGCTGTGTCGCGAAGACGAAGGAACGAGCGTGCGAACAGCAACGCAAACAGCACGGCCATCGGTACAGCGATCAGCATGGTCTGGTTGTGGAGCCACGGATTGTCTGGCCAGAAGACCTGGAACGTCACCCCGCGAAGGGTGGCCATAAGAAACAGGTAGCCGAAGGTGGACAGCACATAGAAAAGGTAGGTGGCTTCCCGCAGTGCCAGGAAAATGAACAGGTTAAAGAAAATGGTGGTGATCAGGATACCGTAATAAAGGCTGTGCAGCCGGTCTTCGGTAGTGAGAGCGTCGAACAGGGCGTTCTGCTCCCAGAGTCTGATTGGCACCTGGTGCGCACCGCTGGTCTGTATGGAAAGCAGGATTTCGTAGTCGACCCCGAGTTCCGTGGTATAGGGAATCAGGAAGCTCGGGTGAGAGAGCGGCCTTTCCGAAAACGGCAGGTGGTCTCCGGTTTTCACGGTCTGGATAATCCTGCCGTCGGCCACCAGATAGAAACCAACGTAGTCCAGTTGCGGGTAGCTGATTTCCAGGACCTGATGGCCGGAGCCGCTGTCCAGAGGCATGCGATACCAGTAATGGTCGGTCACGTACCCGAAATTCGGCGTCTCTTCCGCCAATGGTTGCCAGCCGGGGCGATCCAGGAGTTCCGTCAACGCATCGTCCCCCACCGCCGGAGCCTTCAGGAAGGCAATGGCGGGTTGCGGTAGTCCGGAAGATGCCGGTGGAGCTGCCTGGACGCTGGCTGCCATGATGATCAATGCGCCCATAAGGGCGAAAAGCAGAGCGATATGGCGCACAAAATACCAAGTTTGTTATGTTTGTTTGCTGCAGTATGGCCTCAGCCCGGTCGCCGCTCAAGACCGGATACGGGAAAATTCCGGTGAGCTGCTGATTCAGGCCACGGGACTACAGGGTAGTGATCCAGTCCCGTATCCATGGCAGGGCTTCCATTTCCGGCTCCGTTGTTTCCAGTGCATCAATGCGCAGGGTGTTACCCACTTTCCGGGCTGCGGTTTCGTACAGCGCTTCTTCCAGTGAGTCTCCGGCGCCACAGAAAGTGTCTCCGTACGAGCTGTCGCCCAGCACGATCACCCCAAAGGGGCGCCCGGGTTGTTGGGGGAGTTGTTCCCGCAGGGCCAGATAAAACGGCAACAGGTTGGGGGGCACCTCACCTTGACCGGTGGTCGAGGTACAGACCAGCAAGGCATCGTCGTTACCGGTGATGTCGTCCAGGACCGGATTCTCCAGAATGGTCACCGTATGGCCCTCTGGTTCCAGTGTCTTTTTTATTGCCTTTGCGGTCATCAGGGCTCCGCCGTAGACGCTGCCGACCAGTATTCGTATTGCTGCCATGGTTCAACCTGTTGATCACTTTGGTGCACGATCATAGCGACTGGTTGGCATCGTCTCAAGGTCAGGCGGGTGAGCCGGATCCGTTATCCCCCAGCTGAGGCCGTACCCGTGGTGCAATCTGGTTACGGCCTGCTTCTTTCGCACTGTAAAGATGAATGTCCGCCTGTTTCAGCAGCTCATCCACCGAACCCGCCTTGGCGATGGAGCAAACCCCGGCACTGATAGTGACGGGAAGCCGCTGCTCCCGAAACATGAATTTGGTTCTGACGACCTCGGCACGCAGGCGCTCGGCCAGGGCGAGCGCCTGTATCAGCGAGGTATCTGGCAGCAACAACAGGAATTCCTCGCCGCCCCAGCGGGCAGCGATATCGGACTGGCGGATGATCTGGCGTGTCAGTGCGGAAAAGGTCCTCAATGCCTCATCTCCGGCGTGGTGGCCATATTGGTCGTTAATGCCCTTGAACAGATCCAGATCGATCAGGGCAATGGAGAAATGATGCCCCGATCGTTGGTAGCGCGAAAATTCGGTGTCCAGTCGGTGTTGCATCTCACGGCGATTGGCAAGGCCGGTCAGCTCGTCGGTGCGTGCGGCATGTTCATGGGCCCGGGCCAGTGCCATCAGCTCATTTCTGGCTTTCAGTCGGCTGGCCTCAAGGACAAAGCAGAAGATGGACTCGAAGGTCAGGGTGGCAAAGAAGCGGATCTTGAAATCCAGGGTGTATTCAGTGTTGACCAGGGGAATATCCGGAAACAGGAAGACCATCGCGGCAATCAGGTAGCAAAACAGCAGAATGGCCGTTCCGGTTCTCAGGCTGGTCAGGTAGAACAGAAGGGGAGGAAAGACATAGAACCACAGCGGTCCGGTATTGTTCTCGCCACCTGAGGCGATGAGATAGGCAAACAACGCACCAACGGTCGCTATCAGCCCGCTCTTTTGCACTGTCCGGTTACCTGTGTGGGCAAACCAGAACATGTTGAGTGCGAGGGGAATCGCAAACGCCCACAACGCAAGGGCGTGGCCGGTGTGGCCGAACAACCAGGCTTTGGCACCAATACCCACCAGGAACAGAATGGCCATCAGCGAAAGCCAGGTCAGAATCCGCGATATGCGGATGTCCTCGATCTCCTCGACGCCCCGGTGGCTGCTGGAAGTACTCAGGTCTCTCATTTAGGCCTTGATTGCTATTTTTGTATTATTGATGCTTTTAGAGGCGATTATGAGCCAAGTTAGCGGGGATTGGCATCATTTCCCCTGACTTTTCACAATGCTTGGCATTGTCGCATTATGTTTCAATTTCATGGCAAAAAATTTATAGTTGCGGCGCAGTGTAGACGACCCTAGGGAAAGTATGATCTGTGACTGGCCGGGATGGCGCGATACGTTGCAACTCATTCAGCATCCACGAGACCTGATTTGTTATGGCCCCGAAAAGCGGATTTATTGACACCCTCCTGACCAGCCCTTCGACCGAACGCTATCGGGTTGGTTTCAGTTTACTGTTTCTGCTTGGTATCTGGCTGATCGTCGGCCAGTTGAGCAGCGGTATGCCCAACAGCATGTTGTTGATGGCGGCTGCTGTTATCGGCGGTTACATGGCGATCAATATCGGTGCCAATGACGTGGCCAATAACGTGGGCCCAGCGGTCGGTTCCGGCGCCCTGTCCCTGGGCGGCGCCGTGCTGATTGCTGCTGTTTTTGAGGCGGGTGGCGCCATCATCGCCGGCGGCGACGTAGTGTCCACCATCAAGGGGGGCATTATCGATGCGCAGAGCCTGGCGGATGTGAATGCCTTTGTCTGGTTGATGACGGCGGCTCTGCTGGCGGGCGCGCTCTGGCTGAACCTGGCCACCTGGATGGGGGCGCCGGTATCCACCACTCACTCCATTGTTGGCGGTGTGCTCGGCGCGGGGATTGCGGCCGGAGGCTGGGGGATTGCCGACTGGGGCGTGATGTCCAAGATCGTTGCCAGCTGGGTGATATCCCCTGTGATGGGCGGGGTACTGGCTGCCCTGTTCCTCTTTGCGATCAAGAAGACGGTTCTCTATCGTCAGAACCTGATTCCGGCAGCCCGCACGTTTGTGCCCTGGTTGGTTGCCATCATGGCGTGGGCGTTTGGCACCTACCTGATGGTCAAAGGTGTTAAAAAGATCATCAAGGTCGATTTTCTCGATGCTTCCCTGGTTGGTCTGGCGGTGGCCATTGCGGTGTTTGTGATCATGCGGATCGCCGTTGGTCGTCGTGCAGCGACCATGGAAAACAGTTCGGCCGGCGTGAATACCCTGTTTACCTGGCCACTGATTTTTGCCGCGGCATTGTTGAGCTTCGCCCACGGTGCTAACGACGTGGCCAATGCCATCGGTCCGCTTGCTGCCATCAATGATGCTCTGTCTGCCGGTGCGGTGGTTACTGCCGCTGCCATTCCGTTGTGGGTCATGCTGGTGGGTGCGCTGGGCCTGTCGGTGGGCTTGATGCTGTTTGGTCCGCGCCTGATCAAAACCGTGGGCAGCGAGATTACCGAGCTGGACAAGACCCGCGCATTCTGTATCGCGTTGTCCGCCGCACTGACCGTCATCATTGCCTCCCAGCTGGGCCTGCCGGTCAGCTCCACCCACATTGCCATCGGTGGTGTGTTCGGTGTGGGTTTCCTGCGGGAGTACCTGAAATCCAATTACGCGACCCAGCTCCACAAGATCATGGAGCACCACGACGAAGCCGAGCAGGAGCGCCTGCGCCCGTTCCTGGATGATTTCCGCAATGCCTCGGTGGAAGAGATGGAAAACCTGCTCAAGCAGGCCAAGAAGAAAAAGCAGGTGCCCCTGTCCAAGAGCGAGCGCAAGCGCCTGAAGAAAATCTACCGCGAAGAAATGGTCAAGCGTTCACACCTGACCCGCATCGTCGCTGCCTGGATCATCACCGTGCCAGCATCCGCGCTGATGGCCGCCATGCTGTTCTTCACCCTGCGCGGCTTGCTGATGTAATACCTGCCCCTGCCCGGTTCGTTAGTGAAGCGGGCAGGATCATCCTCGGGCTGGTTGCAGCCGGCCGAATTAGCCATACTATCTGTAGGTTGAGGGCTGTCCCCTGAACGTCAAACTATCCTGGAGTATATGATGAGTTCGTCTGCCGAAAGCCGTCAGGCCCGCATGATCGATGAGCTGCGAGTGTTCATCAAGAAGGTTTTGAGCGATCCGACCATTGCGGTCAAATCCGTGGAAATTGCCCGCAAGCACCGCAATGAGCCGAAGGCCAATGAGGTGATTGCCCGGGAAATCAGCGCCAACACTACGATCCGTATCCCCGAGAACTGGAGCGAGGCGGATCACATGTTCCTGGATATCCTGCACGAAGTGCTGGATGACGAAGAGGCGTTGTATTAAAAGCTAGACGGCATACTCTGAGCGAGGGCCGGGGAGGCTTGTCCAAAACCCTGCGGAGCCATGGGTGGAGCGCGAAGCGCTTCACGGGCAAGCCAAGGATGGCTTGCCCTGGACCTTTAGCGCGACGCAGGAGCAATAAGCGCTAAAGGGCGGAGCCGAGCGTACAGGGATGTATTCACAGCGTGTTTTGGACAGGCCACCCCGGCCCTCGCGGTGTCTGACCCAGAAGAAAATCAGGCCTGCCGCGCATCCAACTGATGCTGCTTCAGAACCGCATTGGCCATCTGATGCAGAATGTTGATCTCGTCCTGAATACCTTCCTCAGTGATCGCCAATTCCCGCTGTTCCGCCAGAATGTCTTCCAGGATTTCCCGGGTGGTTAACGGGTTGGCCAGTACGACCCGGAACACGATGCAAGGGAAGTGGAAGTAGCGGGCCGGCTCCAGCCGGGTCCGGGAGACAAACGCCTTGCCCCGCTCCCGCTGGGTTTTCTGGATGAACTTGGTGACGCGGTTCAGGCAGGCGTTCAGTTTTTCCGCCTGCAATTCATCCGCCAGCGCCAGTGCCTGCTGCACATCCTCCGGGCAGTAGCGATAGGTCAGGATGTTCAGTTCCGGTTTGGTGACCAGCTCGAAATCCGGTTGGGCGTTGATCAGGTCGGCAAAGGTCTGTGCCTTGTCGATGCCCTGGTCGATGAGGATTTCGTAGCCCTCTCGGGCGAGGATTTTCAGGCCCGAGTGGATCAGCATGGACATGCCCGGGCGTGAGCCTTCCAGGGTGGTGCTGCCCAGGTCCCGGGAACCTTTACGGATGATGTACTGGGCGTGGTGTTCAACGGCGCTGGCCAGACTCGGGTCGCGGAATACCACCAGGCCAACGCCCATGGGGACGTAGAGCTGTTTGTGGGCGTCGAAGGTGACGGAATCGGCCTGTTCGATGCCGCGCAGCAGGGAGCGGTAGGTGCGCGAGAACAGCGTGGGCCCGCCCCAGGCGGCGTCGACGTGGAAGTGGGCGCCGAATTCCCGGGCGATGTCGGCCATGGCGTCCAGTGGGTCGACGTTACCGGTTTCGGTGGTGCCGGCAATGCCGCAGATCGCCATGATCTTGATCTTCTGTTTCTGCAGCTCCAGACACTTGTCCCGGAGGGCATCGGTCTGGATGTGGTTATCGTCGTCGGTGTCCACCGGAATCAGGAAATCACGGCCCAGGCCAAGTACGTCGGCGGCTTTGCGTAGGGAGTAGTGGCCTCGACGGGAAACCAGGATCGCAGCACCCTCATAGCCATAGTAGCGCAGGGCTCGGAACAGGCCTTCCTGATGGATGCCACGGAAGCTGCCTTCGGCCGGGAACGCACGGTTGCGGGCCACCCACAGGGCGGTCAGGTTGGCAACGGTGCCGCCGGAACACATGGCACCAAGGGCAAAGCGGGGATCATGCATCCACTTGCGGTAGAAGGCGCCGTCCTGCTCGTAGACCAGGCGGTGAATCATGCCCAGTACCTGGCGTTCCATGGGGGTAAAGGCCTTGGAGGTTTCGGTCTTCACCAGGTTCTGGTTCAGGG
>JAKLLS010000164.1 GCA_022014155.1 Marinobacter sp.
AGGCCGCGTACAGATTTTTTGCCAGCACCATGCCGGGCTTCACCCGCAGAGTGTCGAGCACCAGAATTTCCGGGTCGTCGTGCTCCACGTCCGGCGCGACTTCAATGCAGACCTCCAGAAACTGGTCTGCGATCCCCGGGTCGTACAGCCGGTCCTTGTAACGCTTGATCAGTTTCAGGGCGTTATCCCGTGATACCTTCCGTTCAAGGATCAGGCCATACTGCAACTCGATGAAATCCACAGCCAGCCGTAAGACTCGGGAACCGTAGGGGATGTCCTGGCCTTGCAAGCGTTCCGGCACACCATAGCCGTTCCATTTTTCCTGGTGATGGCGAATGATCTGCGCGGCCCCTTTCAGAGGCTCCAGGGACATTAGCAATTGTTCGCCATTGACCGGATATTTCAGATACTCCAGGCGTTGGTCGCGACTTAACAGGTCTGATGACGCAAAGAAAAGTTCATCGGGCCAGCCCAGTTTGCCGAGGTTATAGAGCGCGGCTGCCATTGAAAGATCCCGGGAGAGGCCCTCATCGAGATTGTGGTACTCGGCGAAGGCTTTCACCATGGTAATGACCAGGGGGTTGGGCTGCTTGTGGACCGGCAGGCGTTTGGCGATCAGGCTGGAGAAAACCTCGGTGGTGGTTACATAGCTTTGCTTGAGCTCGGTATACGCTGCTTCCAGCATGTCGGCCGTTTCTTTCAGTTCCTCAGTTCGAGCCTGCACCTTGTTTTCCAAGCTGGCGTTGAGCGCCTTGAGCTCCTTGTTCTGCTTGCGCGTAAGCTTTTCCAACGCCAGGCGGCGACGTTCTGAGAACTGGAAAGCCAATGCTTGGCGAACGATGAGCTTCAGCTCTTCGTCATCCCATGGTTTGCTGATATAACGATAAATCTGTCCTTCATTGATCGCCTTGATAGTGGAGGTGACATCCGTATAGCCCGTCAGCAGAATTCGAATACAGAACGGCCATTTTTTCTTGATCTTCGCAAGCAGGGTCGGACCGTCCATGCCAGGCATCCGGGCATCGGATATCACCAGATCAAATTTCTGTTCTTCCATCATCGACAGTGCTACGTCACCGGAGGTGGCCGTCTCCAACTCGTACGGTTCCTTACGAAGGATTCGTTTCAGGCTTCGGAGGATGTTTTCTTCATCGTCCACCAGCAGCAGTCGAGCGGAAGTGGGTAGTGAATCGGCCATGATCAGCCCCTTCTGTGATCCGTTTTACTGTCGGTCTTATCATGGGGTTGTGATGCTGGAAGCGTGATTCTGAAACGGGTGCCTTCACCAGGAACACTGCTGACGTCAATATGCCCATTGTGCTTTTCGATGATATTGAATGAGAGAGAGAGGCCAAGCCCTGTGCCTTTGCCAATTGGTTTGGTTGTGAAAAAGGGCTCGAAAATTCGGTTGAGATTATCTTGTGTAATTCCCTTACCTGTATCCTCAACTTCGATAAGCACATTGTTCTGCTGCTGGCAAGTGCGGATCGTGATACGTCCAAAATCATCAATAGCATGCGCCGCATTAATCAGCAGGTTCATCACGACCTGGTTGATTTGCGAGATGATGCACTCTACCTCTGGGATGTCGGTAAACTCCTTGATGACCTCTGCCTTGTACTTCAATTCGTTATTCACCAGGTTCAGCGTGGTTTCGATACCACGGTGAAGGTCGGCAGGCTTGAATTCCTCCTCCTCAATGTGGGAGAAATCCTTCATGGCGGAGATGATGGTTTTAACCCGCTCGATACCCTCCCGGGATTCTGCCAGCAAATCTTTCAGGTCATCCCGGAGGAAATCGTAGTCAATGTTTTGTTTGATTGCCCGCAAATCGTCGATAGACACGGCAGAATCCACCGCATCGGTGAGTCGAAATAAATCTGAAAGATAGGATTCCAGGCTTTGGAGATTTGAGTAAACATAGCCGACGGGGTTGTTTATCTCATGGGCTACGCCGGCGGCCAGTTGTCCGATGGCTGCCATCTTCTCTGATTGCAGTAACTGGCGATTTGCCTGCTCCAGCCTTTCGTTCAGTTTTTCCTGTTCGGGTACGGAAGATTCTGTTTTTGGCATACACTGAGTCCGTTCGATTCCATGGCTGTTTTGCAGTGCGCAAGACAACTTAAGGTGATACGGATGACCTCATCTTGAAAGGTGTTTTACGAATATGTGAACTAGTTCAAGTATAGAGGCAATGAAATAGTATCAACGTTATTTTTGGTATCTGGATTAAGGAATTAAGTTAATAAAATCATAAAGAGATTTTGGTTTTGCGTTCAGGCGTGGGAGGGTTGTTTTTAAAAGGGGGGCTGTATGTCCAGTAATAATGTGCGATATCGGTTTGAGTTCGGTGATGGTAGTGAGTGGCGATGTGAAGTGGCCATGGACAGTGAGTATCAGGAAAGCAGTGCTGAGCTTCCCGAGTGGACGCGGCTGGGGTTTTGCCAGTGTAGTCACTGCCCATTATCAACGGCTGAAGTAAGGTACTGTCCATACGCAGTGGCGCTCCTGGGGCCAGCCAAGGCAACCGCTGACAGACCTTCCCACGAACCCGTATCTGTTTCTGTAAACGTGCGCGACCGCGAAGTTCGCGCGGAAACAACCCTGCAACGTGCAATGGGATCATTGCTGGGGTTAATTGGACCTTTCTCGGGATGTCCGGTGACGGCAATCCTCCGGCCAATGGCCAGGTACCATCTACCACTCAGTTCCCCTGAGGAAACCGTAGTCCGCGCTTTTAGCACCTACTTGTTGGGGCAATATCTGCGGGATCAGCACAACGAAAATGCGGATTGGAGTATGCAGGGGCTGCGCCGGATATACGCGGACCTACGGCAGTTGAATCTAGGGATGAGTCAACGACTCAGAGCTAGTCAGAAAGAGGATGCGGGAGTTAACAGTTTCGTTTTGTTGGATTTGCTGGCGGCGGATGTTGGCTATGCCCTGGACCAATATGAAGGGGAGTTGGATGAAAGCTTTGGTGAGTTTCTGTCTGATGCCTCGCGAAAGAGGGATTGAGTGTGCGACATAGTCCTGTGTTCAGATAGTCAGGTTCTCGGCGCAAAGAGAAACAACCGCAACCCCAGAAGAATGCTGGCGGATGCCAGCCCGCCGGTAAGCCCTACCCAGAATCCGGCGGCGCCCATGGCTGGCACCAACCCGTCGGTAAAGGTCAGCACGTAGCCAAGCGGCAGCCCCACCAGCCAGAACGAAAACAGCATGATAAACATGGGAATGCCGGTGTCCTTGTAGCCCCGCAGGGCGCTGATGCAGGTAACCTGAATCACATCGGCAATCTGGAAGAGTGCCGCGAACATCAGCAGGCTGACCGTCACCTCCCTGACCGCGGCATCGCTGGTGTACAGTGCGGCAATCTGCTCCGCAAAGGTGAACAGCAGGGTGGCAAACACCAGCGCAATGGTGGCCGCGAGGATCAGTGAACTGCGGGATATCAGCCGTGCGGTATCGGGCGCCTGCGCACCGATAAGGAAGCTGATCCTGAGAGTCAGGGCCATGCCGATACTCAGGGGGAGCATGAACACCAGGGACACCACGTTGAGGGCAATCTGGTGGCCAGCCACCACCACCGGCCCCAGCGGCGCCAGGAACAGAGCGATGACAGAGAACAGGCTGGCTTCCACGAAAATCGTGAAGCCAATGGGCACACCGATTTTCAGAATGTAGCGAATACCTGCGGGATCCGGTTTCACCCAGTCGGCGAGTAGGTGAAAGCGACGGTACACCTCGCTGCGGTTCAGGTACACCAGGAGGGCCATAGCGGCGACACCGTTGGACAGCGACGTGGCCCAGCCACACCCCACGCCCCCCATGGCCGGCAACCCCAGTTTGCCGTAGATGAAAATGTAATTCAGCGGCAGGTTGAGCAAGGTGCTTAATACCGCAAAGGCCATAATCACACGGGTGTGTCCCAGGCCATCGGTCAATCCACGCAAGGCAGTCATCAGTAGCAGTGCCGGCACACCCCAGGCAAAGGCGTCGAGGTAGCCCTGGGTGATGCCGGCGGTATGCGGGTCGAGGTTAAGCCGGTCCAGAACAGGATGTACGTGGGTCAGGAGCAGAATCATCACCACCGATCCGGCGGCGGCAATGTAGAGCCCCTGCCAGGTGGCAGGCATGATCTTGTCGGTCGTGCGGGCGCCGTTGTAGCCGGAAATGATGGGCTGCAGGGCGCCGAGCAATCCCATGAAGAACAGGAACAACGGCATCCACAAGCTGCTGCCGATACCCACTGCCGCCAGGTCTTCGGCACTGGCGTGGCCCGCCATGACGGTATCGATCACCCCGTTGGCCATCTGTGCCAGTTGGGCAATCAGGATCGGCCCGCCCAGTATCGCCAGGGTGCGCCATTCGGTAAGGGTCCGCCGGATCAGTGGTTGTTTGCCGGCGGGCAGGGGCTGATGCGTCTCGTCCATGGGGTGTGGTGCTGCCTTGGCGGTTTGAGAGGTGAACGGGGGTTGTGCCAGCGAGCATGGTAACCGAACAGCGTTGTGATCGGCATACCGCTTTACCGGTATAGGCAAATGGTCCTGCGTGGCTGTACAGCCTTGGGAGCGAAGCGGTAAAGTGCCGCTTTTCTGAACAACTGGCGAGTATTATGGGTCTTCTGGTCTTTGTAACGGTCCTCTGGGCATTCTCCTTCAGCCTGATCGGTGAATTTCTCGCCGGGCAGGTGGACAGTGATTTCGCAGTATTAACGCGGGTCCTATTGGCGGCACTGGTGTTCCTGCCGTTTACCCGTTGGCGCGGCGTCGCTACCGGCCAGAAGCTGGGCATCCTGGTGACCGGCATGCTGCAGTTTGGCATAACCTACCTGTGCCTCTACCGGTCTTTCAGCTATCTCACGGTGCCGGAAGTGTTGCTGTTCACGATCTTTACGCCGCTGTATGTCACCCTGATTGACGATGCCATGTATCGCCGGTTTTCGCCGGTGGCGTTGCTGGCGGCTGCTGTGGCTACGCTCGGCGCCGGTATCATTCGTTACGATGGCTTGAGCCAGGACTTTATTACCGGCTTCCTGCTACTACAGGTGGCCAACTTTACCTTTGCCGCCGGGCAGGTGGGCTACAAGCATGTGATGCGCCATTATCCGTCTGATATTCCCGCTTTCCGTACCTTCGGGTATTTCTTCTTCGGTGCGCTGATCATCGCGCTGCCCTCATTCCTGATTTTTGGCGACAGCAGCCGGTTGCCGGAAACCGGCCTGCAATGGGGCGTTCTCGGCTGGCTGGGCCTGGCCGCCTCCGGTGTTGGCCTGTTTTTGTGGAACCGGGGTGGGTGTCATGTCGACGCGGGTACCCTGGCGATCATGAACAACGCCCTGGTGCCGGCGGGATTGCTGGTTAACCTGTTGATCTGGAACCGGGACGCGGATTTGTTGCAACTGACTCTCGGAGGCGCGGTGATTGCGGCATCCCTGTGGCTGAATGCTCGCTTCCATCCCCGGGCGCGTCTCGCTATTACGTGAATTTTCCAACTAACGGTTTCCCGTTACTGGCCGATAACATTGGTAACCATACAAAGATAGTGGTCTTTGGTAGAAGCGTGATATTAGTCTACCTTGCAACTATCTGGTTAAAAAATGCTGCCAAAGCGCCAACATATACGGATGCCGTTATGAGAAAAAACCTGCCGGTTACCCAACGGGAAGTGAGAATGCGTGAGGGCGGTCGCCTGATCACCACCACCGATCTGAAAGGGGTTATCACCTACTGTAACGATGAATTTGCCGAGATCAGTGGTTTCCGCCGTGAGGAACTGATCGGTCAGGCCCACAACATCATTCGCCATCCGGATATGCCGCCACCCGTGTTTAAAGGCATGTGGGATTACCTGAAAGCCGGCAAGGCCTGGATGGGGGTGGTGAAGAACCGTGCCCAGTCCGGTGACCATTACTGGGTCAGCGCTTACGTCACGCCGATTAGTGAGAATGGCCAGGTTGTAGGTTACGAATCGGTTCGTGTACCCCCGACCCGGGAGCAGGTCAGTCGCGCAGAAAACCTGTATAAGCGCATAAACGCGGGACGTTCCATCGTTGGCATTCAGAGCCGGATGGTTTCCGTACTCAAATCCGGCTGGCCATTTTTCCTGTCCCTGGCATTGAGTCTGGGTGCATTGGCGATGGGGGAGCAGGCGCTGGCTGTGGCTATGATTGTTGCTGGGCATGCCATCGGGGCGGCGTTTGTTTTTAAATCCGTCACCGGTCGTTTGAATCAGATTCTGAAGCTTCGGGCGGATGCGTTCCGTGATCCGGTGGTGGCACGGACCTACAGCGACGAGAGTGGCCTGTTCTCTCAGCTTTCGATGGTGCTGCTCAGTGAAGATGCCCGTATCCGGACAGCGTTGGCACGTATTGAGGATCAGGCAGAGTTGTTGTCCGAGCAGGCCGAAGCGTCCCATGGTTACATCAGCGAGGGTGCCAGGGCCATAGCCCGGCAGCGTGCGGAGACTGACCAAACGGCGTCGGCAATCAACGAGATGACGGCCTCCATTCAGGAAGTGGCGGAGACCGTAAACGCCAATGCCCGCGATGCCGAGGAAGCCAATAGCTTCGCTGCCACGGGCAGCAAGCGCAGCGAGGAAGCTCTGCAAGCCATTGAGCAGCTGGTGACTCGCGTCAACGGCATTGGTGAGGTGATCGGTCGACTCGGTGAGTCCACCAACAGTATTGGCGAGGCCGCCAAGTTGATTTCCGATATTGCCGACCAGACCAATTTGCTGGCACTCAATGCGGCGATTGAGGCAGCCCGTGCCGGAGAGCAGGGACGGGGCTTTGCGGTGGTAGCGGATGAAGTCCGCACGCTGGCCAGTCGGACCCGGGAGTCGACCGTGAAAATCCAGGAAGTCATTGACGATT
>JAKLLS010000165.1 GCA_022014155.1 Marinobacter sp.
ATCATGGAATGCTAACAATAGTAAGCTAACCATTGAAATGAAAACAGATGTGGATGCCGAAACAGTATTGGGGAAAACCGAGAGGCGGGCAAAAAAAGCCCGCCAGAACAGACCTTTGCAAACTCAGCCGGTCTGTCGAAGCTGCTCTTCTTCCTTCATTTCAACAACCTCGGGAGATTCGTGGAAATCCTCGTTGCGGGGATCCATTTCCGTCAGGACCACAGAGGTTTCCGGCATTGCCGGTACGAAATGCTCCTGCTCTTCCACTGGCACGTCGTCAGTATGGGTAATCCGGTAACTGGTCACCACCGCCAGTATCACCAGGAAACCGGCATTCCCAAGGAACAGCCCCCTCGGTCCCATGACGCTGACCAGCTCCGCCATAACAATCGGTCCGATCACGCTACCGATGCCATAACTGAGCAGCAGGGTCGCACTGGCGGCCACAATACGATGACTGTCCATCCGGTCATTGGTGATCGCCACCGCAATCGGATAAACCATAGCCGACAACCCGGTAAACAGTCCGACCAGTATCGTCAACAACCATAAGGTGCCTGCCCCCAGCACACCGACCAGACCCGCAGATGTGGCGGCGGTCAGTGCCACCCAGCACATCACACGCCGTCGGTCAAAGAGATCACACACACGACCAAGGGGCCACGCCAGCAACATCGCCGCAATAATCGCGCTGGCCATAAAGGTGGAAGTGCGGGCGACATCCAACCCCACCATGGTCGCGTAAACCGGACCAAGCGCGTAGAACGAACCGATCAACACGCCGCATATCAGCGCCCCGGCAACACCACTGAAAGATTCCCGTGCGAGCTTGAAAAACGACATACGCTCGGCCTGCTCAATCACCGGCGCCTCCATTGTCGTCAGGGACAGGGGCACCAGCGCCAGCACAAGCAACATTGCCGCCAGTGAGAACGGCAGGAAGTTCGCCGGATCACCGATGTTCACCACCAGCTGGCCCCCGGCAGCAGACAAGTAAAAAACAAACTGGTAAACCGCAAACAGGGCCCCCCGGTTGGCATTGGTGGCACGACTGCTGAACCAGCTCTCGATTACCACCAACACCCCTGCCATGCTGAACCCCGACAATACCCGCAGAATCGCCCAGAAAACCATGGAAATAGCCATGGGGTACATCAGTGATGTCACGGCAGCCACAGCAGCGAATACCGCAAAGGCCCGGATGTGGCCGACACGGGCAATAACCTTCTGGACATAGAGGGTACCCAGGACAAAACCGATGGAATAACACACCAGAACCCAACCAATAACGTCCGGCGGTACCGATTCGATGCTCAGCCGGATGCCCAGCAACGTCATCAAAAACGCGTTACCACTGACCAACAGGATAATACTGAGTATCAACGCAGAGAGGGATGTGACCATGCGGGTCATCAGGCAAGCTCCGGATGTTGCTGGTTTCGGGTCGTGGGATGTGACAAAACATAGCAGCACGGGCCGTTTTTTGCCGGAGAGAATTAAAGCAGCCAGCACTCTCTGTGGCCACTAAGCACTTCCCGCAATCGTTCCACAGTCAGGCATTACTGCCAACCATCTCCTCCGAACACGCAGCATGGCTGCCTTTGACATTGTTTTACATTAAGGTGACGTAACAGAACTGCCCGCACGGAGCGGGTAACATTATCCGAGCTATTCACTAAACCCGTGAGCGCCTGTTATGAAAAAAACGGACTGGCCCATCCGGTGGGATCTGCTGCTTCGCTACCGCCTGATTGAAATTATTGCCCTGTGGGAAGGACGGCTGACAACCAACCACATCTGTCACAGCTTTGGCATTGGGCGGCAGCAGGCCTCCAAGGATATCAACACCTATTTGCGGGAACTCGCTCCCGACAACCTGGTCTACGACCGTCACCTGAAAGGCTATGTACCGGCTGAAAACTTCAGCCCGGTCGTCACTCGTGGCCATGCCAGTGAGTATCTGGACCTGCTGGCCAGGCAGGAACACCTGAGCGATACCTTTGAGACTCTGAACATAAGCCTTCCGGACAGTACCGTTGTGCAGGGCCCCCACCGGGTGGTTCAGCCGGATGTCATGCGGGCCGTTGTCACGGCAACCCGGCACGGACGCCAGCTGAGAGCCGGCTATGCTTCGCTGGCGCAACCTGGCATCAGTCAGCGTACCCTGGAGCCTCACACACTGGTCTGCGTTGGCAATAACTGGCACCTGCGAGCCTGGTGCGAAACCACCGGGGAATTCAGCGATTTCGCCCTGAGCCGATTCCGGGGCGAGCCGGAGGCGGTACGTCTGCGGTCTCGCCGCACGGTTCATCAGGATGACGAATGGAATCGCGAACTGACCCTGGTACTGACACCGGACAGCCGCCTGAGCAAGGAGCGCCGGGATATCATTGCCACCGACTACGGCATGACCAACCACCGCCTGGAACTGACCACCCGCGCGGCACTGGCTCCCTATGTACTATCACGGCTGGGGGTAGCGGTGGACACGCCGCACCCTGACCCACTGGTACAGCAACTGGAGCTGGCCAACCCGGAACAGGTGGGCCGGGGCACCCTACACCAGCAAAAAACCGTGAAAGCGGTGGCGGGGCTTTGCTAGAATCGGCGCGTGACCTCTCATACCGCTTGCCTGACCGCCCTGTTAACCACCCTGATGCTATGGCTGCCTGCCGCAGCAGCTGCCAATAGCTGTGGTGCCCCTGCAACCGCCATCTCGCAGGTCCAGGGACGGCTGGCCCAATCTCCCCTGGTGGGCCAACAGATTTCCGTTGAGGGCATCATCACCCTGGATTCCCGTCAACAGGGCGGCTTCAGGGGCTTTTACCTGCAACAGGCCGATGCGGAAACGGATGACGACCCGACCACTTCCGAAGCCCTGTTCGTCTATACCAACCGAACAACCGGCCAGGTCGGCCATCGGGTACGGGTAAGCGGCAGGATCAAGGAATTCCATGGCCTGACGGAGCTGACCAATATTCAACTGCTGGAAGATTGTGGCAAAGCCACGCTACCGGCCCCCATCACCATTAGCCTGCCCTGGCCCGGCAATCGCGCCCCGGAACACTTGGAAAACATGCGCATTGCCGTGGTGGCGCCTCTCACTGTCATCGACAATTACAACCTCGCCCGCTACGGCGAACTGACCCTGGCCAGCACACCCCAGAGCATACCGACGGATAGCCTGCCCCCCGGTCCCGAAGCGCTCCGGCTGCAGGAACGCCAGCAGTTGCACCGGCTGTTACTGGACGACAATCACGGCGTTCGGCATCCAGAGCCACCTCCCTGGCCGACTCCGGCCCTAACGGCGAGTAATACCGTTCGTGCCGGCGATACCGTCAGCCAACTGGACGGCGTGCTCGATTACCGTTTTGGCGCCTGGCGTCTCCAACCGATTACCCGTCCCCGCTTCCACGCGGACAACCGCCGTCCGCAGGTCCCTGAACGGGCAACGGAAACAACCCTGAGAGTGGTAACCCTGAACCTGGAAAACTACTTTAACGGCGATGGACACGGTGGCGGATTCCCCACGCCACGCGGCGCCGAGACACCCGAACAGTTCGCACGGCAGAGCCATCGTCTGGCGACAACCCTGACCGCCCCCGATCCGGATATCATAGCGGTCGCGGAACTGGAAAACGACGGGCATGGTGAAGACAGCGCCATAGCAACACTGGCACGGGCGCTGGGCTCAGACTGGCGCCACGTGGTGTCCAGGGATGCCTCCGGCAACGACGCCATTCAGACCGGGTTACTTTACCGTGCAGACCGCGTGGAACCGCTGGGTCAAGCAGACAGACTGAGTGCCGGCCCATATCACAGGCTGGGGCGTCGCCCTCTGGCACAGATCTTTCGGCCACTGGGGCAGGCGGCCAGTGTGCGGATTATTGTTTCTCACTTGAAATCAAAGGCCTGCCACGGCGCCAGCGGCCCCGAACGTGACCAGGGCGATGGTCAGGGCTGTTATAACCATCGTCGGACCAACGCAGCCCGGGCACTGGTGCAATGGGCAGATGAATTGCCCGACACCCGCGGCCTGGTCGGCACACTCATTACCGGTGACCTGAACAGCTACGCCCGGGAAGAACCACTAACGATCTTTCGGAACGCCGGCTACACGAGCATGGTGCACCGGCTCCACCCCTGTGACACCACTGGCTGTATACAAGCCACTTATCGTTATAAGGGCCGCCACGGTAGCCTGGATTACGCGCTGGCCTCGGAATCCCTGACACCAAGAGTCACCGGCGCCTGGAACTGGCCCGTCAATGCCGATGAACCAAGGGCTCTGGGTTACCAGGGTTCCGTGCAAGTCCCCGAAACCTCTCCGTGGCGTTCATCCGATCACAACCCGGTCATCACCGATCTCGCTCTCTGAACCCCTGCTCCACAATTGCTCGGCTGCCGCCAGATACTGGCGGCAAGGCCATCGTCCATCCTTGTCATAACGGTACACTGGCCTTATCCCATGACATCGGAATACAACAATGAAAGTACCTGCCCCGAATCTCTGGCCCCTCGCACGCACCAGTCAACGCTGGATGCTTCAGGCGAAACGAAACGAAGTCATGATTGATGGCCACCGCATGGTCTACCTGGAACGCGGAACGCCAGCGCCTGACAAACCCACAGTGCTACTGATTCACGGTTTCGCGGCGATGAAAGAGAACTGGGCATTCTGGCTGCAGAAACTGCCCCGGGACTGGCACATCCTGGCGCCTGACCTTCCCGGACTGGGTGAGAGCGACTATCGCTCCGATGCCAGCTACCGTTACGAAGCCCAGGCATTGAGGCTGCGTGACTGGCTGGCGGGTTTTCCTTCCGACAATATTCACATCGCCGGCAGCTCAATGGGCGGAGCCATTGCCGCGATCCTCGCTCACCGCATGGAACCAGCTCCCCGCTCCGTGACACTGCTCAACAGTGCCGGCATACCGGAACACGCCGACGTGGATATCGATGCGCCGTTCGAATCCGACCGGGACGAAATCCTGATCCCCAGGGATTGGTCCGGTGTCTATCGCATGTTCAACAGCGTCGGTAATGGCAAGCCAACGGCCATGGGTATCGCAATGACCGGCCTGCTGGGCCCGGACCTGCTGCAACGCAGTGATGCGCTGCGACATATTTTCGACGACATGCTGGCCGATGCGCTGGCCCCGGCCCGTTACCTCGGCAAGGACACACCACCGCTGCAGGTGCAGTGGGGCGACCGCGACGTCATCACCCCCACCTGTTGCGTGGATTGGTTCCGCACCGTCACGCCGGAAGCCGAAATCCACATGTTCCGCGGCGTCGGGCACCTTCCCATGCTGGAAAACCCCGGGCGCTCGGCTGCCACCCTGGCCGATTTCGTTCACCGCCACCAACAGTGATTGGCCTGTATGGCCTCTTGACCCGTCACTGAAGTCATGGGGCTGGACCAGGGTAACAGTCATAATCGTGGCTAAATGTCGTTCCCTTACATAACAAAAACAGCATAAAACGAGGAAAAACCATGCGCGCCTCAGTATCGACTGTTCAGGATCTGGGCATGCCGGCCATTTACCTGCACCTGTTGGCAGAGCTCCTCAACACCATAGGTGTTGATGAACGGGCCCTCCTGCTGCGTGTCGGTCTCGACCCGGCCCGCCTGAAGTCCACGGACCTGCGTGTCAGCCAGGCCCAGGCCAGTGAGTTTGTTACCCGGGCCATCATTGAAAGTGGCGAACCCGGCCTGGGCATCATGCTGGCCAGGGAGTTGAAGCTGCCCTTGCACGGCGCCCTCGGGACTGCAGTCATGAGCAGCCGTTCGCTGGACGAAGCCCTGGAACTGATGACCCGTTATCTGACCCTGCGAGCCCCCCATCTGGAGGTGTCTCGCCGTGAGGAAGGTGACAATGTACTGTTCAATGTCTCCTGCAGCATGGATCTTGGACCACTGCACGGTTTCATCATGGACGCGATGCTGTTCGGCTGCGTGTCCATGGGTACACAACTGACCGGCTCCCCCGTACCCGGCGCTGCCATTCTCCGTCGCGGACCGGAACCGGGCTATTTCCACCGCTTCCGCCAGCACATCCAGGTTCCGGTGCGTTACGAATCCCGGGAGGATGCCTTACTCATCCCCCGCGCCAATTTGAAACTGCCTGTGCGTTTCAGTGATGCCCAGCTTTCCGCATCTTCCCGCGCCAAATGTGAGGAAGCGCTGAAGCAACTGACAGAGGATGCCGGATTTGCCTGCCGGGTACGGCGCGTGATTGAAACCAGTCACCCGTTCCCGCCCAAGCTGGCCAGGGTGGCAGCCACTCTGTTTGTCTCCGAACGTACGCTGAAACGACGCTTACAGGAAGAGAACGCCAGTTTCCAGAACCTGGTGGATCATGTTCGCCTGGAGCGGGCGGGGGAGCTGCTGAAGAACACCGGCATGAACCTGAGCCAGATTGCCGATGTACTGGGGTATGCCGACGCCGCCAACTTCACCCGAGCATTCAAGCGCTGGACGGGCACCAGCCCGAGCCACTATCGCAGCCAGGCCCTGCAACCGATCAAGCCCCAGACTTCATCCATGAGAGCCACGGCCTGAATCAGCAACGGTCGGTGTCAGTCGATGCCGACTATCTTGTGCATCTGCAATGTCAGCCGCCACTGGGGATGAGCCAGACAATACTCGGTAGCCTTGCGGGTGTTGCTTTGCTTTAACGGATCGACGCCGGTTTCCGGCGCGGATGGAGAGGCCATGGGCGACAGGAAATAATGCTGCGCCTGAATGTACAGAAATCGTTCGGGCATGGCCTTGGGCTGCGGGTAGACCAGCTTCAGTTCATCACACCTATCAATGACCACCGGCGCATCGGCTTTCGGGCTGACACACAGCCAGTCAATTCCCT
>JAKLLS010000166.1 GCA_022014155.1 Marinobacter sp.
GAATCCGGATGTGCTCAGATATGAACTCCATCGGGTCTGGGAAGTGGAAGCCACACTGAAGGAGGGCGAGCGTAACGTCTATGGCCGCCGAACGTTCTACATTGACGAGGACAGCTGGCAGATTGCAGCAGCCGATTATTACGACAATCGAGGCGACCTTTGGCGCGTAGCCGAAGGGTTTCACGTCCAGTATTACTATGCGGACACACCGTATTACACGGCAGAGGCCGTCTACGATCTGCTGGCTTCCCGCTATCTCGTACTCGGGCTCTTCAACGAATCGGATGGTCCCATCGAGTTCGGCTTCACCGCAAACAAGATGGATTACACTCCGGCAGCGCTAAGAAGGTCTGGCTTCCGTTAACCCCTTTGGCGGACGGGACACGCCATTCGTTCCGTCCGCCAAAGATCAGCCCCATGTCATTCTCAAAGGCGGCCACTTCCTGCAGGAGGATTCACCGGTGCCTTTTGCCCGGGCGATCATCAATCTGCTTGCGACGCTATCCTGAAATCACGATCAATTTTCATCGACCAGCCGAGCCCTCAAACGGGGCAACTGGGCTGGGTAGTGTTGCTGGATAAACGTGACCAGGCCCTCACGAACAGCGCACCTCAAGTCCCAGTTTTTACTGGAGCTTGAGGCGCTCATCAGAAACCGTATCTGCATGGCCAGGTCACTGGTGTCAGTGACCTGCACCGTCGCTAATTTACCGTCCCAAAGATCCGATTTACCCAGTAAACGGTTGAACTCCTGTCGAAGTGGCTCAACCGGCATGGTGTAATCCACCCAGACAAACACCGCACCCAACAAATCGGAACTGTTTCTGGACCAGTTCTGGAACGGGTTCTCAATAAACCATTGTAACGGGATGACTAACCGGCGCAGGTCCCAGACCCTTAACACGACATAGGTGGCTGTCACCTCCTCTACCCAGCACCACTCGCCCTGCACATGCAGCACATCGTCGATACGGAATGGCTGAGTGAGTGCAATCTGCATCCCCGCCAGCAGGTTACTCAGCACCGGTCGGGCAGCGAACCCCAGAATAAGGCCGCCAACACCTGCGGAGGCAAGCAGGCTCGCCCCCATATGCTGAACCGACTCAAAGGTCATCAGGGCGGCGCCCAAACCAATAATCACGATGAGAATGTTCAGTGCCCGAACCAGGAATCGGGTTTGGGTCTCCACCTTGCGGGCCCGCTTCCACTGTCCTTCCAGCGCCGGGTTCAGTACGACAATGACTTCGCCAATGGCGGAGGTCAGCCGAACCGCCGCCCATGTCAAAGCAAGAATGAGTAATAATGTCGCGATTTGCCGAATCCCGGCCATCCATGGCAAATCGTCTGGCGCTGCATTTAACGCCCCTGTCAGTGCCAGCAGACAGACCACCACACCAAGGGCCCTGGCCGCAGCATCGAGAAACAACCTCGGTACCGCTCTCGATTCAGAGAAATGACGAACCAGTGCCAGAGCCAGCCGGTAGATTACAAACGTAACGACCACGGCAAAAATGGCCGATGACCCGGGCCATAACCATGCTTTGAAACCGAGCTCAAATACTTCCAATAACACACCTCCTTGAGCCCGCTGTTATCTAACCTGAAAAGATATCCGCAAACTGACTGCCAAAGCGCTCAATCCACTCACGCGCCGCAGTTTCAATATCTATTTCACAGCCATCCCGGCAGAGTTCCCGGCGGAAGTGCTCTATCTGACAAACCTGCTCTACCATTTTGCTTTTAAAGGCCTCGGTTTCATCGCTAAACTGGATCCCGACCCTGTACCCCTTGCCACAGCGTTTGCATCTCACGATCTGGCCCGAGATCCGGTAATCCTGTTGCAGTGAGGGAATCCCCAGCGCAACCGATTCGCCAAGCCGGAGCTTTCTTTTAAGACTGCAGGCCAGGCCACCCTGGCTAATGTCACACAAGCTGGCCTCGTCGCCGTGGGAGCTATCATTTGAGAAAACAAGAATCGGGAAATCCGTGGGGTGACGTATAAAGCGCCGCATATTCTTCCCCTCTTGCCGCTATTTTCCCATAGCGAGCGAAAGCCCGGGACAGGTTTAATTTCCTACAACAGTGACCGGCCCAGTGGCATGCCTGACAATCTTTTCGCTTACGCTGCCAAGCGTAAGGCTGCGCACCGGCGAATAACCGCGTCGACCCAGCACCAGGTGAATGCCCGGGTTGGCCTGCATATACTCGATGATTTCATGTGCCGGATCGCCGCTGAGGAGAATCTCTTCCGAAGTATCAGCCCGACCACCCAGGGCCTCCTTTGTAGCATCGAACACTTTGCGACCGTATTGTTGCTTGGCAGCATCAACCTTGGTTTGCTCGTAACCGGCAATCACCAGTGCCGAGGTCTGCGAATAAGGAGACACCGCTAACAGTTTAAGTGGGCGGCCAGTGGCGTCAGCCAGGTCAGCGGCCATTTTTGCTGCGCTCAGCGACTGAGCCGAACCATCACAGGCGATAACAATACTTGGAGAATCCTTGTCCATGACGACACCTTTTTCGTATGCGTGTGTTACCAGAGTAGCACTGATATGGAATTCGCATGATTGATCGGAGTCAACGCGAAGGCAACGGCACGGATCGGTTTGGCCTGCCGTACAGGTAACCCTGCATCTGGTCACAGCGCAACAGGCGTAGAAGCCGGGCTTGCTCCTCGGTCTCCACACCTTCGGCAATGACCATCAGGTTCATCGAATGAGCCAGGGAGATGATGCTGGTGACAATCGCCAGGTCATTCGGCCCCTTGGTCATGCTGAAGACAAAGGACTGGTCGATCTTCAGCGCGGTAACGGGCATTCGGCTAAGGTAACTCAGCGACGAGTACCCGGTACCAAAGTCATCGATCGCCACCAGGGCACCAAGCTCGCGCAGGATACCGAGGGTCTTGATGCTACCCTCGGTATCCTCCATGAGAACACTCTCAGTAATTTCCAGCTCCAGGTGGCCTTCCCCAACCTCTTCCACGGCATGACCGATGAGGTCGACAAATCGTTTGTCCCGTAATTGCCTGGGGGACACATTTACCGCTACCATGGGTATACGGATTCCCTTCGTCCGCCAGTCCCGGTAATCGGCCACGGCTCTGCCGATGACCCAGTTGCCCACCTCAACGATCAACCCGGTCTCTTCCAGCAACGGAATGAACTCGCCGGGTGCTACCAACCCCCGTTCCGGGTCTTCCCAGCGCAACAGGGCTTCTACCCCAGTCAGTTCTCTGGTTTTCGAGTCCACCTTCGGCTGGTAAAACAGAACGAACTGATCCTTCTCCAGGGCAACACGCAGCCGGTTTTCCAGGTTGAGCTTACGGCTCATGCGCTGGTGTATTTCCTGGGAATAAAACGAATAGTGCTCCTGGGAATCACGGCACTTGATCAGGGCCGCTTCGGCATTGTGCAACAGTATCTCGGCCTCCAGCCCATCCCCCGGAGCCACAGCGATCCCGACACGAACGGACAGCCGCAGTTCCTTGCCATGCAGCTCGAACGGCTCCGACAGCGGATCCATGATACTGGCCTCGATGGCATGCCCCAGTGCCGCACCCGCTACTTGCCCGGGAAACATCACCGCAAACACACCGGCCCCGAAATGGGCAAGCACATTTCGAGTACCCAGGATGTACTCCAGCCGCTTGGCAATCGACCGGCAGAGGTCATCGACTACGGACTGCCCAAACGTCTCGATCATACTCGACAACTGATCAAACCCGACCACGGCCACCGCGGACGCCGACTTTTCGATCGACATCTGCATGGCCTGCTCCAGACGTTCGCTTAACAGGCGCCGGTTGGGGAGTCCGGTAACTGGGTCGTAATAAGCCAGGTAGTCAAGCCGAGAGGCCTTGTCGATGTAATCCAGGGCGAAGGCGAGGTCCGCAGCCACCTCCACCAGCATCGACAGCTCCTCGTTGTCCAGATCACGATCAGCGCTCAAGCCAAGGACGCCAATCCACTTGTCCAGGTGCTCCATTGGCAGCACGGCGACGGCATGCCCCTCCGCCCCGTCCTCATGATCGCTGCGGAATACCGGTCGCCCCCGATCCAGCGCCAGCGTTGCCAGCTGTATAAGGGGCGATGGGGGAGCGGCATCGGGCACATCGCTTCCCTCCGGGTCGATCCAGTACAGGTCAGCCCCCGAGGGTTCGCACAATCCGATCCACACATGCTCAAACTCACCACGGGTACGCACAATCTCGCAGCCCTGGGTCAGGAGCTGGTTGCGGTCACGCACTCGGACAATCGTGGCATTGATACCACTGAGCACGGCGCGAATACGGTTCATCCGCAGAATAGCCTGCTCGGCCCGTCTTTTCTCCACCCGCTGCTGGTGTGCGTCGAGCGCCTGATCAACGGCAACGCCCAGGCGAGCCAGGCGATCCTTCAGCAGATAGTCGGCGGCCCCTTCCTTGATAAGCCGCACCGCCATCTCCTCCCCAATGGTGCCGGACACAATGATAACCGGCACGTCCAGATTCCGTTTCCGCACATGGTGCAAGGCCTCCAGGCCGTTAAACTGAGGCAGTTGGAAGTCCGCGATTATCAGGTCAAGGTCCGGATCAAGGTGCTGTACAAATGTCTGTTCCGTGTCCACCCGCACCCAGTCCGGGTCAAAACCGGCCCGCTGAAGCTCATGAATCGCAAGCTCCGCGTCACTGGTGTTATCTTCCAGCATCAATAATCGAATTGGGCGAGTCATAGGCCCCTGTGCTCCTGCGAGGATTTTTCCTTTAAACGGGTTGGTTCAGTAGCAACCAGTACATGCCCAGTTGTTTGACGGTGTCGCAAAACTGCCCAAAATCCACGGGTTTGACGATGTAGCTGTTAACCCCCAAGCGATAGGCCCGGTCAATATCCGGTCCCTCGCTGGACGAAGTCAGCACCACAACCGGAATGGTCCGCGTACGCGCATCGCCCTTGATACGCTCCAGCACCTCTAGCCCATCCACTTTGGGCAGCTTCAGGTCCAGCAGGATCAACTGGGGGAGCTCCGGTGACACCGCCTGATCCTCCTTGCCAAACAGCTGCTCCAGTGCCTCGGCTCCGTCGCGGGCCACCACCACGGGATTGCTGAGTTTGCTGGCGCTGAGGGCATGCATGGTCAGCTCCAGGTCGTTCGGGTTATCTTCCACCAGCAGGATACGTAAAGGCAGTGTGCTCATTGTGAGGTCCCCAGAGTAAAGTAGAAGGTGGCGCCATGATCGGGCCTGGCTTCAGCCCAGATCCGGCCACCATGCCGGTCGACGATACGGTGGGCGATGGCCAGCCCCACTCCGGTTCCGGGAAAATCCTCTGCGCGATGAAGTCGCTGGAATACCCCGAAAAGTTTGTCAGCATAAGCCATATCAAAACCCACGCCGTTGTCCCTGACGTGATAAACAACCTCATCGCCCTGGGCCTCACAGCCAATGGTGATCATTGGATGCTCACTCTTGCGGCTGTATTTGAGCGCGTTGCTGATCAGGTTACTGAACACCTGCCTCAACAGGCTGGGATCGGCACGGCACTCCTCTAGATCCAGACGCTGTATCTCACTGTTTCGATCCTCATCGGTAACAATTTCTTCAAGCACCTCGCTGACAATGGGGTTCGGATCCACCGTCTGGATCTTCAGGCTTTGGCGACCAAGTCGGGAAAAGGCCAGCAAGTCATCCACCAGTTGGCCCATCTGGACGGCATTTTCACGTACCAGGCCAACATAGCGACGGGCCTTCTCCGGCAGCTCTTCACGGTATTCCTCAGCAAGGATCCGGGAGAAGCCATCCATGGCACGCAGGGGTGATCTCAGGTCATGGGACACCGAATAGGTAAATGACTCCAGTTCCAGATTGGCAGTATGGAGTTTCTCCGCATAGCCATTAACCGCCTCGTTTTTTTCCTCCAGTGAACGCTGGTACTGCATGAGGGTTCGCAGCCAGAAATAGCCCATGACCCCCAGGATCAACATCGCCAGCAGTGCAAACCCGACGATATGCCACGCCAGTTCCCGGGCGGTGCCAAAGATCGCCGTCCATGGCCGGCTGACCACGACCGCCCAACCAAAGGGCTCCACCGGCCCATAACTGATCAGGCTATCTTCTCCGCTCTCTGGGTCGACCCCATGGCCAGTACCTGTGCCGCCAGCCAGCGCAAGGCGTACCAACTCATGATCAGCCCACAGATCGCCGGGGGCATCGGCGTGGATCTGTGCTGCCGTACCCTGCCGATCAATCATTCGAATGGCCCCCGGTTGCGGGCGGTAACGGGCGATCCAGGCGGCCAGTCCCTGAACCGTTCGCTGGTAGACCAGATACCCAAGGATGTCGCCGTCGCTGCGGATGGGCGTCGCCAGCGCCACCACATAGGGCGCGTCCAGGGCGACACGCTGATAGATCAGTGACAAGTAGGGACGCTGGGCTCCGGACACTCCCCGGTACCAGTCCCGGTAGGAAAAATCCTGCCCCAGGACGCTGGCATCTACCGGGTAGTCATACCGCAACACACCGCCGGCATCGGCTATGAAAGCCCGGCTGTTGTCGGGATGGCTTGTCACCAGGGCCCGCAGGTGTGCCCGTACCCGCTCCACGTCGCGCTCACGGAGGGCATCAACCAGGTCCGGGCGCTGTGCCACCAGAACCGCAATGTCTGAAAACGAGGAAAAGTACTCACTGACCACCTGCTGGACCAGTCCCACCATCGAGGCATTACTCTTGGTCAGTTCCTGTTCTATGGACCGGTGGGCAAAGGTAATAATCAGGAAGATCAGGAGTGCGAACAACAGTGCAGCAAAC
>JAKLLS010000167.1 GCA_022014155.1 Marinobacter sp.
CGGCCGGCCCGTACTGAAGGTCGGCTACGCTGAATTCCCACCCATTGAGTACCGCAATGCCGATGGCGAACCCGCTGGAGTGTTCATCGATCTGACCCGCAAGGTAGCTGAAGAGGCGGGTTACACGCCGGACTTCATCTATTTGCCGATAGGGCGCATCTACCTGTACATGAAAAGTGGCATGATTGATGTCTGGCCGGGGCTGACCGGCATCCCGTCTCTCAAGGACGATGTCCTGGAAAGCTGGGTAAGCCCGGTCCCCGTGCACCTGAGTGCCTGGTATGTTGCCGGGACGCCTCCACTGACTCACCTCGATGACCTCAGAGGCAAGATGTTGATTGTTATCGGTGGCTATACCTACGGTGGCTTGCTCGAGAGACTGCAATCCTACGAAGATATTCGTATCACCGAAGCGCCCAACCACCGTTCCGGCATCGATATGCTGAAACGGAAGCGGGGAGACTACCTGCTCGACTATCGACAGCCTGTGCTCGAGATACTGACCGAGCCCTCGGACCGGGTGATGAGGGACTCGGAGGTTCGCACCCGCAATGGCGCCTGGCTTTTTTCGCTCGCCAATCCAAAGGCCAGCATCCTGCGGGAGGCGTTCGATGATGCCTACCTGCGACTGGTGGAACGGGGGGAAGTTCCACCAGCGCGAGAGCTGGAAAAGGGTTTCTTCATTCCGGGTTTCCCGGAAGATCTCCTGCACTAACTCACTGACGAAATTCCAGGTCGCCGTACCAGGCGGTGGCTGACTCCCCAGTGTTGTCTGAGTCCGACATGATGGCCACGCCCCTCAAACGTGGTGGTTCGTCGCCGAACGCTGCCCGGTAATCGGCCACGATGTCCCGCTCTGCGGTTACCCATTCCCCGGCTTTCTCCTCACCAGAGGTGACCGCGATCATCATGGTTTCTTGCGCGTAGGGATTGGCCACGGATTCCCCCTCCGTTAACCGGTTTGCCCAGATATAGTTGATGGCGTTACCGGGCAACTCCTCGCCAAACAAGGCTTCTACGGTCTTGCGCTTGGCGCGTTCGAACCAGCCCGCCTTGTCCGGTTCGAACTCGAACGCCACGTAGATGCGGGCAGGGTAGTCGTCCCCGGACTTCTTGCGGGCGTCTCCCTTTTCAAACGTGTTGGACACCTTCCATCGCCATCGCAGGATCAGCGAATCCCCGGGCGCCACATTCAGGCGGGCAATCAGGCCCGAGGCGCTGTTACTGGTTTGGGCCTCAACCACCTGGGTGCCGTCTTCCTCAACCAGGCGGTAGGTGGTGTGGCGATCAATCTTCGGGAATTCCAGCGGCTCCCAGCCATCGTCCAAGTTGGCAATTTGCGAAAACGGCTTGATGGTAGTGTCTGCAACGGCAGCCCCGCTGGCGAGCAGCAATGTCGCCCCCAGAAACAGGGCTTTCAGTGAATCCGGTTTTCTCATATTCAACTTCCTTTGATGAACCGTTTGCCTGTGTCGTTGACCACGGCACTCCTGAAAAGTGCCTTGTTGCCGTGGCATTTCGTGTATATAGTGTTCCTATCCTTGGTCATATACCAGATGTAGTGTTTATTTTGTAAACACTTCGACGGTATCGGGAATCCGGTGAGACTCCGGAACTGACGCGCAGCGGTATTGGGGAACGAGCGTGGCACCATGACACTGGCAACCGCCGGGAAGTCGCCACGCAAGGCCGAACCACACGGTTCACGCCCCTGAGTCCGAAGACCTGCCAGGGAAAACAACTGCACCTTCGCGTTTATAAGGTGAGCAGAATCGTAGGTCGGATTAGCGCCAGCGTAATCCGACAAACACGGCCTGACCGTATACCGATGTCGGATTACGCTTTGCTAATCCGACCTACGTATGACTTACGTTGCCGCCTCCCCGATTCTCTGCCTACGCGAAGGACAAGGAAACCAACGCGTACTCAGGAGAACCGACATGTCCACCGCCACTGCGGCCCAATCCCCGGCCGACGCTTCCCAATCAGACGATACCGCTTCCCTTCAGGTAATTAAACGCAACGGCACCCTCGTTGGATTCAATCCGGCGAAAATCAGCGTGGCCGTCACCAAGGCCTTCCTTGCCGTGGAAGGCGATAAAGCCGCCGGCTCGGCGCACATTCACGACGCCGTGCAGCGAGTCACTGATCAGGTCGTACACGCCATCAGCCGGCGCCTGAAAGCCGGCGGCAAAGTGCATATCGAAGACATCCAGGACCAGGTGGAACTGGCGCTGATGCGGGCCGAAGAGCAGAAAGTCGCCCGAGCCTACGTCCTGTACCGGGAAGAACACGCCCGCGAACGGGCCCTACACGCGCCGATGGAAGCGCACCCGCACCTGACCGTCAAACAGGCCAATGGCGACACTGTGCCGCTGGACCTGGGCCTGATGAAACTCCAGGTGGAGCAGGCTGCCGCCGGGCTGGAAGGCATCGATGGCGAGTCCCTGGTAGAAGACGCCCTGCGCAATCTCTATGACGGCATCGCCGAGGAAGACGTGCTGTCAGCGCTGGTGATGACCGCCCGCGGCCGCATCGAACAGGAACCGGACTACAGTGCGGTAACTGCCCGGCTGTTGCTGGAACAGCTGCGGCTGGAAAGTGCCACGGCGCTGAATTTGCCCCGCAGCCTGCCGCTGGCGGAGATATATCCCCAGGCCCTGAGCGCCTTTATCGAAGCCGGCATTCAGTACGAACTGCTGGATGAAGCCATGGCCGCTTTCGACCTGGAACGCCTGGGCGCGGCGATCAAACCGGAACAGGATCTGCAATTTGGCTTTCTTGGTCTGCAGACCCTGTATGACCGTTACTTCCTGCACTGGAACGGCGCCCGCCTGGAGCTGCCCCAGGTGTTCTTCATGCGCGTGGCCATGGGCCTGGCGCTGCGGGAAGACAATCCCAACGAACGGGCCATCGAGTTCTACAACCTGTTGTCATCTTTCGACTACATGGCGTCCACACCGACGCTGTTCAATAGCGGCACCCGCCATTCCCAGCTGTCCTCCTGCTACCTCACCACCGTGGGTGACGACCTGGAAGACATATACGGCGCCATCCGCGACAACGCCATGCTCTCCAAATGGGCTGGCGGCTTGGGTAACGACTGGACCCCGGTGCGGGCCCTGGGTTCCCACATCAAGG
The DNA here is from genome assembly GCA_022014155.1 of Marinobacter sp. GTDB lineage: Bacteria > Pseudomonadota > Gammaproteobacteria > Pseudomonadales > Oleiphilaceae > Marinobacter. The sequence goes on from JAKLLS010000167.1 coordinate 3,142, forward strand.
GCACCAACGGCAAAAGCCAGGGCGTGGTGCCGTTTCTGAAAGTAGTTAATGATACTGCCGTGGCGGTGAACCAGGGTGGCAAACGCAAGGGCGCGGTGTGTGCCTACCTGGAAAGTTGGCACCTGGATATCGAAGAATTCCTGGAGCTGCGCAAGAACACCGGTGACGAACGCCGCCGTACCCACGACATGAACACCGCCAACTGGGTGCCGGACCTGCTGATCGAACGCATGCGCGAAGACCGTGACTGGACCCTGTTCTCCCCCAGTGATGTGCCGGACCTGCACGACCTGTACGGCAACGCCTTCCGCGAACGCTACGAGCATTACGAGGCGTTGGCAGAGCAGGGCAGGATCAAACTGTTCAAGAAGATCCCTGCCAAACAGCTGTGGCGCAAGATGCTCACCGTACTGTTTGAAACCGGTCACCCCTGGATCACTTTCAAGGACCCGTGCAACCTGCGTTCTCCACAGCAGCATCAGGGCGTGGTGCACAGCTCCAACCTCTGTACCGAAATCACCCTCAACACCAGTACCGACGAAATCGCCGTGTGCAATCTGGGTTCGGTGAACCTGGCGGCCCATATCCGCAATGGCGAGCTGGACGTACAACGCCTGGAACAAACCGTGTCCACGGCCGTGCGCATGCTTGATAACGTCATCGATATCAACTTCTATGCCGTACCCCAGGCCCGTAACTCCAACCTCCAGCACCGCCCGGTGGGGCTGGGACTGATGGGCTTCCAGGATGCGCTTTATCAACTGGGTCTGCCATACACCAGCCCGGAAGCGGTGGAATTCGCCGATGTCGCCATGGAACAACTCAGCTACTTCGCCATTCGCGCCTCCGCCACACTGGCGGCTGAACGGGGCGCCTATGCGACCTACGAAGGTTCCCTGTGGCAGCAGGGCATCCTGCCCATCGACTCCATCAACCTGCTGAAGGAAGCCCGTAGGGAAGGCAACCTGTCCGTGAACACCAACGCCAGGCTGGACTGGACGCCGGTACGGGAACTGATCGCGAAGAACGGCATGCGCAACAGCAACGTCATGGCCATCGCGCCTACTGCCACCATCTCCAACATCGTTGGTGTATCCCAATCCATCGAACCGGCGTATCAGAACCTGTTCGTGAAATCGAACCTGTCCGGCGAATTCACCGTGGTCAATCCTTCGCTGGTCCGCGACCTCAAGGCTGAGGGGCTGTGGGACAACGTGATGGTCAACGACCTGAAATACTTCGACGGCAGTGTGCAGCAGATCGATCGCATACCGAATGAGCTGAAAGCCCGCTACGCCACCGCCTTTGAAATCGACCCACGATGGCTGGTGGAAGCCGCCGCAAGACGCCAGAAATGGCTCGACCAGGCCCAGAGCCTGAACCTCTACATGGCCGAACCCAGCGGCAAGAAGCTGGATGCCCTGTACCAGCTGGCCTGGGAACGCGGCCTGAAAACCACCTACTACCTGCGCTCCCTGGGCGCCACCGGCGCCGAAAAAACCGCCCCGGTCGCCGCGCCGCAACCCCAGGTATGCAGCATCGACGACCCCGACTGCGAAGCTTGCCAATAGCCAAACCGTTACGTTCCCTCTCCCCTCGCGGGAGAGGGCCAGGGAGAGGGGGCAGAGCGCCAGGCTCCGATGTTTGAACCCCCTCACCCCCAACCCCTCTCCCGCGAGGGGAGAGGGGTGTTAAAGCGATTTCGATTTGAGAGGATTTATTCATGCTGAACTGGGACGACGAACCAAACACCCAAACCAAACCGGCCACCCCTGAAGGCCCGGCCCCCGTCAACGTTGACGACAAACGCGTCATCAACGGCGAAACCGACATCAACCAGCTGGCGCCGTTCAAGTACCCCTGGGCCTGGGAGTACTTCATGAACGCCAACAAGAACCACTGGACCCCGCTGGACGTCAACATGGCCCAGGACGTTCACGACTACCACCACCGCCTGACCGCCCCGGAAAAGCACGTGTACGAGAACGTGCTGGCCTACCTCACCACCTCCGACATTCTGGCCATGCGCAACATCGGCCTGGCGGTGATGGAGAAAATGAGCGCACCGGAACTGCAGATCTACCAGGCACGGCAGGTGTACGAGGAAGCCATGCACACCTGGGCTTACCAGCACTGCATCGAAACTCTCAACCTGGACCAGAGCGAAATCTACAACCGCTACCGCGTGGTGCCCGCCATCAACGGCAAGATCCAGATGGCCAACCGCCGGCTCGACGCCGCCATGCGCTCCGACATGAACCTGCGCAACAAAGACGACTTGCAGGAATTCATCATGTCCTACCTGTTCTTCGCAGCGGTGTTCGAAGGCGCCTGGTTCTACAACGGCTTCAGCCCCATCTTCGCACTGCAACGCCGCGGCCTGATGCGCGGCACCGGCGAACAGCTGCAATACATCCTGCGGGACGAAGCCATGCACTTCTCCTTCGGCCTGAAAGTGGTGAACCAGATCCTCGAAGAAGAAAACATCACCCTCGACCCCAAAGCCGTGCGCGACATGTGGGACGAATCCGAAGCGGCGGAAACCGCCTACGCCAACTACATCCTCCGCGACCCGATCCTGGGTTACTCCGCCGAGTACCACAGCGAACAGTTCCGTTTCGTGGCCAACCGCAGGGCCAGAACCGTGGGCCTGGAAGAACCGTTCCCGGGCGCGAAGAACGTATCGCCCTGGCTGGACGAGCAGGCCACTATGCGCAAGGAGAAGAACTTCTTTGAGACGCGGGTGATTGAATACCAGACCGGGGCGCAGTTGGAGTGGTAGACCGCGCGGGAAATTGAATGGAAAAACGGTCGTTGCGACCATGATCTGGGCATAACTTTGTTTATGAGTAAATTAACTCATGAATTCATGTGCTTACAGAGTATTCCGAAATTCGGGATAGTAGCCGCAATGATCGTTTTTGCATTGTGGTTTTAATGGTTTATTGCACGGAACTGATTGACGGGACAGGATTTTCTGCCTAGTTTTGGGGGATTGTTGAATTGAGATATGAGTCAGTGGAAAAGTGATCATTCAGACTCATATACAAATGTTAGGCGATTAAATATATGACTTACAAATCTCGCATTCCAGCTGGATCTGACTACCTTCATTCCGTTGGTCGTGCTTTCTACAATTTCACTTACCTCGAGTGGGTTGTAATCTCGACTATCGTTAAGTTGAGTGCGGACGGATTTGGAAGTGTGCCAAGAGGAAAGGCGGCGTCCCATATTGCCAAAGCCCTGATCAAGGCCGTCGCAGCTACGGAACCGCCGCTACCTGACAAGCTGCGCCGAGACCTCGTAAAGTTTCATGAGAGCTATTTAGCAGCTATCAGTCGTCGTAACAAGCTACTCCACGCTCATCCATACACAGCCCCGAATGGGGATCAGCAGCTAAGCGGTGGTGGGATTGAATGGCCCACTGACATTGTTGTTGAGGCTGCAAAGTTCTTCGAGGAAACGGCGATTACAGGCAATAAGATCTTTCACGGTGAGCTTAAGGTCGTCAGACCATGACAGCGCCTAACACATATGAGCCTTCTCGGAATCAATAGGCAATAGTCATTTTTTTGGCCGC
>JAKLLS010000168.1 GCA_022014155.1 Marinobacter sp.
TGGGCGCCGTTCAGCAGTTCCTGCCACTGCCCGAACAGGCGATCGGTCAGGGAGGCGAAAGACTGCTTGTCTTCCAGGTAGTCCTTCAGCCAGCTGCTGAAGGGGCTCTCGCCGATATCATCGGCGAAGCGGCCGTATTTCTTGCCGGGTTTGCTGTTGAACAGGCGCTTCATCTGCTTGTGAAGGGCCTCGTAGTCGCCACCCGGCTCGGTCAGCGGCTCACCCGGACGCACCCGTGCCGGTTGTCCGGGTTGGTATTGGCTGGCAAAGAGAGTACGAAGCTGCTTGATGGCCATGAAATCGCTTTTCCCTGGTTAGTAAAAAACAAAGCCCTGAGGGCTGACCTTCAGGGCTCTGCATTGTACCGATTTTCCAGGCCTGATGAATTGTCGGATTAGCCAAAGGCGTAATCCGACGCGGATTCCCACAAAGTCCGGTCGGTTCCGGGGCAGGGTACCTTTTTCTGCCGGAACAAAGGTGTCTGAGCGAAGCGAGTTCTTTTTCCAGAAGAAAAAGGTACCCCGCCCCGGGACCAGTCACCCGTGCCCGAAGTCCAGGCATCAAATCCGCTTATTACGAACCAGGCCCTGCACCAGTTCATTGACGGCACCCGGAATGTCCTGGTCGCTGTCTGCGGAAGCCGTAGCGGTGGCGACATCGGAACCCAGGTTAACCGCAACCGCAATCAGCCCATGGGCGGACAACAGCTGGGCCGTGCGCCGGCGATCCTCGGCAGTGCCTGCGTTATCCTCGCTGAGCACGACCGTGGTCTTGCCCTGATCAAACAGTGCACGCTCCACAGCCAGTGCAAGAGCGGGCGCTTGCTTGCCGTTGCAGGCAATAATGGCAGGCTTCTGGGCCAGGCGACGGGCACGTTCTTCCACGCTCACCGGTTCCAGGGATTCCACATCGCTTGCGGTGCCGGCGATCATGCCTGCGCCCACCGTCACGTTGGTCAGCCTGTCAATGACGATGAAGCTGCCAGTAGCGTGGTTGCGTGGATAGGCGTCAAACGCAATCGGCTGGCTCAGGGTCAGCTCGCAAAGGCCGATTTCGTTGAGCTGCAGAGCCGTTGGGCTGGCGTTCTGCTCAAGGGTGTTTACGTCGGTCTGGTGGTGAATAGTTTTCACGGTGCCAGAGGTAAAGGTCGGCCCCAGCTTGATGTCGTAAAGGCGCCCGGTTTCCAGGGGAGCGTCAGTCATCCACACGATATTGGCGTTGAAGCGATTGCCGACTTCCGGCTCATCTTCCGCCTTGACCAGCATGTCACCACGACTGATGTCGATTTCATCATTCAGGGTCAGGGTGACGGCCTGGTCGATGTAGGCTTCTTCCACATTGCCTTCAAACGTGACGATATCCTTGACCGTACTGGTACGGCGGGACGGCAACGCCATGACCTTGTCACCGGGGTGGATGACGCCGGACGCGATAGTGCCGCAAAACCCACGGAAGTTCAGGTTGGGGCGGTTGACGTACTGAACCGGGAAGCGGAAGTGCTCCAGATTCTTGTCACGGGATACTTCCACCGTCTCCAGGATTTCCATCAACGGCTGGCCGGTAAACCAGGGCGTATTCTCGCTACGGTTGACCACATTGTCGCCTTCCAGGGCCGAGATCGGCACAAAGCGGATGTCCTTCAGGCCGAGTTTGGTGGCGAACGCCAGGTACTCATCCTTGATCTCGTTGAAACGCTCCTCGCTGAAGTCCACCAGGTCCATTTTGTTGATGGCCACCACAATGTGGCGGATGCCCAGCAGAGACGCAATGTACGAGTGCCGGCGGGTCTGGGTCAGAACGCCGTGACGGGCGTCGATCATCAGGATTGCCAGCTGCGCCGTGGACGCACCAGTGGCCATGTTGCGGGTGTACTGCTCATGGCCCGGGGTGTCGGCGATGATGAACTTGCGCTTGTCCGTGGAAAAATAGCGGTAGGCCACATCAATGGTGATGCCCTGTTCCCGCTCGGCCTGCAAGCCGTCCACCAGCAATGCCAGGTCCAGCTTTTCACCGGTGGTGCCCACTTTGGCGCTGTCGGTTTTCAGGCTCGCCATGTGATCTTCGTAGATCATCTTGGTGTCATGGAGCAGGCGGCCGATCAGGGTGCTTTTACCATCGTCGACACTGCCGCAGGTCAGCAGGCGCAGCAGTTCCTTGTTCTCGTGTTGCTTCAGGTAGGCCTGAATATCTTCGGCAATCAGATCAGACTGGTGTGACATCTTAGAAGTACCCTTCCCGCTTTTTCTGTTCCATGGAGCCGGCTGAATCGTGGTCGATCACGCGACCCTGACGCTCGGAGCTGGTGGCCAGCAGCATTTCCTGGATGATCTCAGGCAGTGTGGTGGCCTCGGACTCGATCGCGCCAGTGAGGGGATAGCAGCCCAGGGTGCGGAAGCGGATGGATTTCATCATCGGCTTTTCGCCTTCCTTCAGGGGCATGCGATCGTCGTCCACCATGATCAGTGTACCGTCCCGTTCGACGACCGGGCGCACGGCGGAGTAGTACAGCGGAACAATCTCGATGTTTTCCAGGTAGATGTACTGCCAGATATCCAGCTCGGTCCAGTTGGACAGCGGGAATACGCGGATGCTCTCGCCCTTGTTGATCTTACCGTTGTAGGTATTCCACAGTTCCGGGCGCTGATTCTTGGGATCCCAGCGATGGTACTCGTCGCGGAAGGAATAGACTCGCTCCTTGGCGCGGGACTTTTCTTCATCCCGACGGGCGCCGCCAAAGGCTGCATCGAACTTGTACTTGTCCAGGGCCTGTTTCAGGGCCTGGGTTTTCATGACATCGGTGTGCTTGGCACTGCCGTGGGTGAAAGGTCCGATGCCTTGCTTGATACCGTCCTCGTTCTTGTGAACGATCAGATCGAGCCCGTACTCTTTTACCTTGCGGTCCCGGAAATCAATCATGTCCTTGAATTTCCAGGTGGTGTCCACGTGCATCAGGGGAAAAGGCGGTTTACCGGGGTAGAACGCTTTCCGTGCAAGATGCAGCATGACCGCGGAATCCTTGCCGATGGAGTAAAGCATGACCGGGTTATCGAACTCGGCCGCGACCTCCCGAATGATATGGATGCTTTCAGCTTCCAGCTGCTTGAGATGGGTCAGGTTATATGTGGTCATCGTAATCTGTTGCCGCCTTGCGTGCCGAAAATGGCTTTGCGTGTGAATAGGGCAACTATACCAGAGGCGATTAGGGTATAAGAAGGTGTGTAACTAGAGTTTGGTGCTATATGAATATATCAGGAGCAGGTGTCAGACGAAGATAGCAGCTTGCTGACGTAGCGATCCACGTAGTCGTAGCCGTTGCCTTCAAACTCCGCAAACTGAATGCCGATGTGGAATTCATCCCGGGCAACACGGCGCATGTGAACGATGCTGCCTTCGGCAATGACGGACACCGGCTGAGTAGGCACTACCGGGACAGAAAACTTTGCTGTAACCGGAATAACGCTGCCCGGAATCGGTGCTCTCTGGCTCGGAACAAGCTCTTTTACCAAAGCCTGGTTGCAGGAAATCATAATGCCAGTCCGTGAAAGGTTGGCGATTTTGCAGGTCAGGCAGCTGCCGTCCTTCCGCTCAATGGTCACATCGGCGGAGACGCCCACCCGCTGTTGGTTACGAAGATTTGTCTTGAAGGCAACTGGTTTCATTCTGACTCTTTTGGCGTGTTCGGTTTCAAAGTTGGCTGCCTTACCCATAACGTTCGTCCAAAATTCCCGGAACTGACCTTTGAAAACTGGGTTAATGAATGACTCGACCATCGGGTCGAGTTGCCTGGTCATTTGATGAAAATGCTATACATTTTATTATAACTGACTGAAAGTCTAATTGTTTAATTGGTGAGCAGCAACATGTCTGTCGCTCTTAGTGTCAGTTTTGTGAAGTAATTCTGAACGAGGCGTCAGATAATTCTACTTTCGTGGTTATGTCATTGCTTTATTTTCCCCCGCGACTGTCGCCGGTATTGCTTCAGGCTCTCTACCTGCTGAGGTAAACTGTCGCCTTAAATTCACCCGTGGGCGCTGCGCCCCAGGAATCCCGACGCGTATATGACAGACAAACCCCAAACCTCCGTAACCGGCAGCGGCAAAGTCGGCTTTATCAGCCTTGGGTGCCCGAAAGCACTGGTCGATTCCGAACGCATCCTCACCCAGCTGCGGCTGGACGGGTATGACGTTGTCCCAACTTACGACGACGCCGATATTGTGGTGGTGAACACCTGCGGATTTATCGACGCTGCCAAGCAGGAATCCCTGGATGCCATCGGCGAGGCCATCAATGAAAATGGCAAGGTGATTGTCACCGGTTGCATGGGAGTGGAGGCGGACAAAATACGCGACACTCATCCTGGAGTGCTGGCGGTGTCTGGTCCCCACGCTTACGAAGAAGTCGTCGGTGCGGTACACCAGTTCGTGCCTCCGAAAAAGGATCACGACCCGTTCACCGACCTGGTGCCGCCCCAGGGCGTGAAACTGACCCCCAGGCACTACGCCTATCTGAAAATCTCGGAAGGCTGTAACCACCGCTGTACCTTCTGCATCATTCCGTCCATGCGGGGTGATCTGGTCAGCCGTCCCATCGGTGATGTCATGGACGAAGCCAAACGCCTGGTGGACGCGGGCGTTAAAGAGCTGCTGGTGATCTCCCAGGACACCTCGGCTTACGGTGTCGATACCAAGTACCGTACCGGCTTCTGGCAGGGCCGGCCGCTGAAGACAAAAATGCAGTCGCTGTGCGAAGCGCTGGGTGAAATGGGCGTATGGGTGCGGTTGCACTACGTGTACCCCTATCCCCACGTGGACGACGTGATTCCGCTGATGGCCGAGGGCAAGATTCTGCCGTACCTGGACATCCCCTTCCAGCATGCCAGCCCACGAGTTCTCAAGGCCATGAAGCGCCCGGCCCACGATAGCAAGACATTGGAGCGCATCCGCAAATGGCGGGAAATCTGCCCCGAGCTGACCATTCGCTCCACCTTTATCGTCGGTTTCCCCGGTGAAACGGAAGAGGACTTTCAGTACCTGCTGGACTGGCTCGACGAAGCCCAACTGGACCGCGTCGGCGCGTTCAAATACAGCCCGGTGGAGGGTGCCAAAGCCAATGAAATCGAGGGTGCGGTGCCCGAGGAAGTGAAAGAAGAGCGCCTGGCCCGTTTCATGGAAAAGCAGGCCGAGATCTCCGCAGCCCGCCTACAGGCCAAGATCGGTCAAACCATCGATGTGCTGATTGATGAAGTGGACGAAGAGGGGGCCATTGGTCGTTCAAAGGCCGATGCGCCGGAGATTGACGGCATGGTTTATCTCAACGACGAAACCGACCTGGTGCCCGGGCAAATTGTTCAGGCCGTTGTCGAGCATGCGGATGAGCATGATCTATGGGGTCGGCTTGTCTGACCTGGGCTCCTAGCCTGTTTGGTCTGGGGGAGGGGCGTGTTTGCGGCCCTTCCCACAGAACAGGCAGGCTAGGGCCGCACCCAACAGGCACGACCCACGATTAGCCCTTTAGCCCCCAAGCTTCTTAACAAGAATCTCGTTAAACAGCTTCGGGTTCCCCTGGCCCTTGGAGGCCTTCATCAGGGGCCCCATGAAGCCGCCGAGCATCTTCTTGCGCTTCTTGGGATCTTCCTCGTTCTGGTACTGGGCCACCTGATCCGGCATGCCGGCCAGAACCTCATCGACCATCGCCTCCAGCGCACCGGTATCAGACACCTGCTTCAGGCCCTTGGCATCGATGATGGCGTCGACATTGTCATTCTCGGCGCTCCACAGCGCTTCAAACACCTTCTTGGCGCCCGCAGAAGAAATCGTATTGTCGGCAATCCGCACCACCAGGTCGCCCAACTGAGCACCAGAGATGGGAGAGTCGGCTACCGTTTTCTCTTCGGCATTCAAGCGTGCGGAGAACTCGCCCTGGATCCAGTTAGACGTCAGCTTGGCATCTTTGCCGTGGCTGACGGCTTCCTCAAAGAAAGCGGCCAGTTTTGAGTCGCCACCGAGCAGGCCAGCATCGTAGTCGTTCAGGCCGTACTGCTCCATGAACCGCGCCTTACGTGCATCCGGCAGCTCCGGTAGGCTGTTGCGGGCCTCTTCAATGAACGAGTCATCGATTTCCACCGGCAGCAGATCGGGGCAGGGGAAGTAGCGGTAATCATTGGCTTCTTCCTTGGTGCGCATGGAGCGGGACTCGTCCCGGTCGCCGTTGTACAGGCGGGTTTCCTGCACGATGGTGCCGCCATCCTCCAGAATATCCATCTGCCGCTCCACTTCGTGGGCGATGGCCTGTTCCATGAAACGGAAGGAGTTCAGGTTCTTGGTCTCGGTGCGGGTGCCCAGAGTGTCAGAGCCTTTGGGCTTGAGTGAAATGTTCACGTCAAAACGCATGGAGCCCTGGGACATGTCGCCGTCACAGATGCCCAATGAAGTTACAATACCATGCAGCTTCTTGGCAAAGGCCACCGCTTCCTCGGCGCTGGTCATGTCCGGCTCGGTGACCACCTCGATCAGCGGTGTGCCGGCGCGGTTCAGGTCGATACCGGTCATGCCGTGGAAGTCTTCATGCAGGGACTTGCCCGCATCTTCTTCCAGGTGGGCGTGGTGAATGCGCACGCGTTTGGATTCGCCGCTGGCCAGATCGATGTCCACGTAGCCGGGGCCGACAATCGGGCGCTCCAGCTGGGTGGTCTGGTAGCCCTTGGGCA
>JAKLLS010000169.1 GCA_022014155.1 Marinobacter sp.
CAGTTGGTCTGCCCCTGGAACAAGTTCAGCAAACCCACACAGGAACCCGATTTCCAGCCCCGGCACGGCCTGAACAACAGCGAACTGGCCGAGCTGTTTATGTGGACGGAGGAGCAGTTCCTGAAACGCACCGAAGGTTCCGCGATACGCCGCACCGGTTACGAAGGCTGGCTCCGCAACCTGGCGGTAGGACTGGGCAACGCGCCCTCAACCATCCCGGTGATCGAGGCCCTGAAGAAGCGCGCAGACCACCCGTCAGACATGGTGCGGGAACACGTCCAATGGGCGCTGAGGCAGCACGGCTTATAATTTGAAGAAGGTTTCCCGGTAGTGGCGCAGTTCGTTGATGGAATCGCGAATGTCATCCAGCGCCAGATGGCTGCCCTTCTTCTTCACGCCCGCCAGCACATCCGGCCGCCAGCGCCGCGCCAGCTCCTTGATGGTGCTGACATCCAGATTCCGGTAATGGAAGAAGCCTTCCAGTTCCGGCATGTATTTCACCAGAAAGCGCCGGTCCTGGCCGATGCTGTTGCCGCACAGTGGTGACTTGCCGGGCTCCAGATACTGCTTCAGGAACTCAAGGGTTTCCAGTTCTGCTTCGCGTTCGGAGACCTTGCTGTCTTTCACCCGCTGGGTGAGACCGTTCTCACCATGAGTTTTGGTGCACCATTCATCCATGGCGTCGAGCAGGCTATCTGACTGATGGATGGCAATCACCGGGCCTTCGGCCACCACGTTCAGCTCCGAGTCGGTGACGATGGTCGCCATCTCGATAATTCGTTCCTTTTCCGGATCCAGACCGGTCATTTCCAGGTCGATCCATACCAGGTTATTGCCTTCTGCCATTTTGCTCTCCTAGCCTGCAATTTTGCGGGATAGTTGCGGTTGGCAAGCCCCTGTCCAGAACACGCTACAAGCACATCCCTGTGCGCTTGATCTCCGGCCATCCATGGCCTCCGACAGTTCTGGACAGGGGCTCGCCAACCGCAACCCCGAAATAATGGTGATATATCAGCCTCGTTGATCATTCAGACAGACTGACGTATTGATGTAACGTATGATGTCACAGCAAATACCACCCTTCATCAAGAATCCAGAAATTACTTCATGGCTAAACGGCGACTGAACAAACAGCAGCAATGGCGCATCAAGAAAATCCAGGCGGAACGGACGGCGCGGGTTTCCCGTAAGGAGAAGGCCATTGAGGAACTGACGGAAGCCGGAGAGCTGGGCCCTGAGCAACAGGGGCTGATTATTGCTCACTACGGTCAGCAGCTGGATGTGGAAGCGCTGGAAGGCGAACACCAGGGTCAGGTGGTGCGCTGCTTTGTGCGCGCCAACATCGACAGTCTGGTGACCGGTGACAAAGTTATCTGGCGGCCCGGCAAGAGCGAAACCGGAGTCATTGTTGCCCGCTGTGATCGCACCAACCTGCTGCAACGCCCGGATAACTTTGGGGCGCTGAAACCGGTGGCGGCGAACATCGATCACATTATTCTGGTGATCGCGTCGGAGCCGGAGCCCCATGACAACCTGATCGACCGGTATCTGGTGGCTGCCGAGAGCACAGACATTCCTGTGGTTATCCTGCTGAATAAGACTGACCTGCTGACCGATCAGAATCGACAGGGTGTTGATGAATTGCTGAATCGCTATGAGTCGCTGGGTTACCAGGTGGTACGAACCTCGGCTATGGCATCCGGCAGTACGCCGTCACCGCAGGTGGAAGATCTGGTCAGGAATCAGACCAGCGTATTTGTGGGCCAATCCGGCGTGGGCAAATCATCGATTATCCAGACCTTGCTACCGGATGAATCGCTAAGAGTCGGGGCGCTGTCGGAGAGCACCGGCAAGGGCACCCATACCACGACTACCGCCAAGTTGTTCCACCTTGCCATTGGTGGCGATCTGATTGATTCGCCGGGCATCCGGGAGTTTGGGCTCTGGCATATGACGCCGCAGGAAATTGAGTACGGGTTCCGGGAAATCCGCGACCTGATCGGCCACTGTCGTTTTCGCAATTGCCGTCATCTGGGCGATCCGGGCTGCGCCATTGATGCAGCTGCCGAGGAGGGTCGCATCAGCTATTCACGGCTGAAGAGTTTTCATCGCATCCTCAAGGACATGACGGAGCAGCAATCACGGGGCCTCAAGCTGGACTAACCCGGCTGATTCTCACCAGCTGAGTTCACCCTCGGCGGGCTCTTCCTGTTCCCGCATCCAGTCGCCTTGCTCCAGGCTTTCCATGGCCTCCTCCTGCTCGGCCTCTGTCGGCTGGGTCAAATCAATCAGCGGCTCGTCACTGCGCCCGGCATTGTTCTGGATGCCTTGCGCCGCCTTCTTGTTGAGGACAATGATCGATATGCGGCGATTCACAGGCGCGGTGGGGTCGTCCTTATCAAACAGCACGGAATCACTCAAGCCGACCACACGGGCGATCTGACGGGCACCAACCCCGCCGGCAACCAGAGCCCGGCGTGCCGTATTGGCACGATCCGCCGACAGCTCCCAGTTGGTATAACCCGGGCGCCCGCTGAAGGGCGTGGCGTCGGTATGGCCGGTGATGCTCAGCTTGTTGCTCACCGCCCCGAGCGGTTTGGCCAGCTCAAACAGAATATCCTGGGAGTAGTACTTGAGCTCCGCCCGACCACTGTCGAACATCGGGCGCTGGGAGCGATCTACGATCTGGATACGCAACCCTTCACTGGTAATATCGATCAGCAGTTGATCCTTGAATTCCTGCAGTGTTTCGCTTTGCTCAATGCGCTCCTGGAGTTCCTGGAACAGCTCTTCCATCTTTCGCTGCTCAAGGGTTTCCGCCAGCTCTTCCACCACCTGGTCTTCGATCTGGATATCACTCCTTTCGATATCCTGAGTACTCTCCTTGACCACCGAGGCACTGCCTTCCAGATCGACCGGATTCGGTGAGCCACCCTCGGTAAAACCAACCGGATCCTTGAAGTACCCTTCCACCGCCCTCTTCTGCTCCGGAGAAGCGGTTGCGGTCAACCACAGCACCAGGAAAAACGCCATCATCGCGGTCGCGAAGTCCGCGAAGGCAACCTTCCAGGAACCACCATGGTGGCCACCGGCAACCCTCTTTTTACGCTTTACGATGATCGGTTGTTCTTCCACAAACCTGCTCCAACAGCCCCTGAATGGCCTTACTTCGACCGGACGTGGTCGTTAAGCTCCTGAAATCCCGGGCGCCTGTCCGTTGGTAATGCCTTACGGCCAAATTCAATAGCCATTTGTGGCGCCTGACCAGAGACCGTTGCCACAACCGACGCCTTCACACACTCATACGCTTTCAGCTCGTACTTGGCGGCGTGCTCCAGGGCAATGGAGGTTGGGCCAACAAAGCCGTAACCCATCCAGATACCCAAAAATGTACCCACCAGGGCGGCGGCAACGCTAATGCCGATTTTCTCGGGACCTTCCGACAGGAAGTTCATGGTAATGACGATACCCAGCACCGCTGCGATAATACCCAGCCCCGGCAAGGCGTCGGCGATTTTATTGACCGCATGTGACGGCTCTTCCAGTTCGTGCTGGCGGCTGTCGATCTCGTTTTCCATCATGCCTTCGAGCTCGTGGGTGGCCATGTTGCCGGAACTGATGATGCGCAGGTAGTCGGTCACAAAAGCCAGTAAGTGACCGGACTTCATAATCGCCGGGTAGCGGGAAAATATCTGGCTGGACTCCGGGTTATCGATGTCTTCCTCGATAGCCATCACACCCTGTTTGCGGGACTTGTCAAAGATGTCGTACAACAGGCTCAGGAGATCCATATAGAACGCCTTGTTGTAAGGGGACCCCGTCAACAGGCGCATAATCCCCCTGAAGACCTCTTTGACAGTGTGCATCGGATTGGCAATCACAAAAGAGCCGACCGCTGCCCCACCAATGATCAGAATCTCGGTGGGTTGCCACAGCACCATCAGGTTACCGCCGTGCAGGACATACCCGCCGAGAACACTCGCAACTACAATGACCGCACCGATAATAAGCAACATGGGAAGAGAGAACGCCTTATGTAATAGTTATCGGAAAATTATTATCGTATTCACACCGCCGAAACAGTGCTGATAATAGCAAGGGCCTGCACGAACCGCGAAGCGGTGAAACAATTTCTATACAAGCCGCTGTATTTGGTAAACTTCGCGCCTTCGAGCGCAAAGGATCCCGTTTAATGTTCAACAAGTTCTTCGTTTTAAGCCAGTACATTACCCCCCAACTGGCTGTTTCACGGCTGGCAGGTCGTTTGGCAGACAATGACCGCACGCCGGCGCTCAAGAACCGCGTTGTTCGATGGTTTATCGGCCGCTATGGCGTAAACATGAGTGAAGCTGCGGAATCAAACCCGGAAGCGTATCCAAGCTTTAACGCCTTTTTCACCCGCGCCCTGAAGCCCGGGTTGCGCCCGGTGGACAACCGGGACTCCGTGCTGGTCAGCCCGGTGGACGGCGCCATCAGCCAACTCGGACAGATCACCGGTGACCGGGTATTCCAGGCCAAAGGCCAATCTTTCAGCCTGACGGAACTGCTCGGGGGTGACGAACAACGGGCTACAGACTTTACAGAAGGCGAATTTGCCACCATTTACCTCTCCCCCAAGGACTACCATCGGATTCACATGCCGCTGGCCGGCAAGCTCCGGGAAATGGTGTACATCCCCGGCAAGCTGTTTTCCGTGAATCCCGTGACCGCCGAGAACGTGCCCAACCTATTCGCCAGGAACGAACGCGTGGCCTGCATATTCGACACCGATGCCGGTCCCATGGCGATGGTGCTGGTGGGCGCGATGATTGTCGGCAGCGTTGAGACGACCTGGAGCGGTATCGTGGCACCTGGCACCGGCCTGGTCACTTCCACCCGCTACGATGGTGATCAACCGGAGATTCAGTTCGAGAAAGGTCAGGAAATGGGCCGTTTTCGCCTGGGATCCACCGTTATCCTGGTGATGCCAAAAGGCACCGTCAAGTGGAACGAGGATGAAGCACCAGGAAAAACAGTCAGAATGGGTGAAGCCTTCGGCACACTTGCCTGAGAAAAGGAAATCGACAGCCCCTGCCAATAGTCAGGGGCTTTCAGGCACGCTCAAACGGGAAGGCCAGCACATCGGCAATATCACTGGTGCCCAGCTTCAGCATCAGAAGCCGGTCCAGTCCAAGCGCGACACCGGCACAATCCGGGATACCCGCCTCCAAAGCACCCAGAAAAGCCGTATCAGTCGCCATCTCGGGTTTCCCCGACTGGCGCCGGATCTGGTTGTCAACGGCAAACCGACGGCTCTGTTCAGCCGGATCGGTCAGCTCCCAATAGCCATTGCACAACTCAATACCCTGAACATACAGCTCAAAGCGATGGGCCTGGCGCACTCCATCACGCTCACTGACCCTGGCCAGTGCGGCCTGGGATTCCGGGTAGCCGGTGATGAATACCGGACCATGTTCCGCCAGTGCCGGCTCCACCAGATAGCTCATCAACAGATCCAGACAGCCGTCACGACCCAGCGTCATTGCTTGTTCCGGCTCCAGCCAGGCCTCACAGCGGCGCGCCAACTCCCGATCGGAAGCCAGGAAGGGATCGAGTCCGGCGTACTGGTATAAAGCATCCCGATAATTCATCACCCCGGGCTGAGCACATTCCAGCCAGCCGCACACCAGATCGCCAACTTCCGCCATCAGCTCGCTGTCCGTATACCCCGGCCGGTACCACTCCAGCATGGAAAACTCCGGATTATGACGACGCCCGCGCTCGCCGTCCCGAAACACTTTGGAGATCTGGAAAATGGCCCCGGAACCAGCGGCCAGCAGGCGCTTCATATGATATTCCGGCGAAGTCTGGAGCCATCCCCCGGCGACACCGCCCGCCAGGGCAGATGAATTGGCGAAAATACCGTCCAGGTTAGGATCCGTCACACCGTGACGACCCAGCACCGGCGTTTCCACTTCCAGCACGCCCCGTTGCGCAAAAAAGCCGCGCACCCAGGCAAGCTGGTCTGCGCGGCTTTTGAGGGCGCTTAGCGAAGCCGATGGCTGCCACTCGAACGCGTAGTTCACAACAACAGCCGTCAGTTGCTCTTGACGCGGTTGACGTACTCGCCGGAGCGGGTATCCACCTTCAGCACTTCACCGATAGTGATGAACAGCGGCACGTTGACTACGGCACCGGTAGACAGAGTAGCCGGCTTGGACCCACCCTGGGCGGTATCACCTTTCATACCGGGATCCGTGTCCACAACTTCGAGCTCGACAAAATTTGGCGGTGTAACAGACAGCGGCGCTCCGTTGTACAGGGTGACCGTATACACATCCTGCTCTTTCAGCCACTTCACAGTATCGCCTACAGCCTTGGCATCCGCAGGAAACTGTTCAAAGGAGCCGTCGGTCAGCATGAAATGCCAGAATTCGCCGTCGGTGTACAGATACTCCATATCCTGATCCATGACGTCAGCCGATTCCAGGCTTTCGCCGGATTTGAAGGTGCGTTCCCACACCCGGTTGCTCATCAAGTTACGGAGTTTTACCCGGTTAAAGGCCTGACCTTTACCCGGCTTTACGAATTCGTTCTCAAGAATGACGCAGGGGTCGCCATCCAGCAAAACCTTAAGACCGCTGCGAAATTCGTTGGTAGAATATGAAGCCATGA
>JAKLLS010000170.1 GCA_022014155.1 Marinobacter sp.
CGATACTGGGCCGGAAGGCTGGTGCTGCTGCCATAGTCCAGCATGGTATGTCAGGCACTCCTGAAGGGAAAGGGTTGAGGGCCTATCCGGCCCTGTTTCGCAAGTTGCCGACAACGGCATCCAGAGCCCGATCAATGAGTGCACCCTGTTCCAGTACCGTCATGCGTCCACGTCGCATCTCATGGGCCAACTCAATGCGACTTTTCTCGATGACCTTTAGTCCCATGCGGTTGACGAACACAAAGCAGTCCGCTTCCTCAATGATGGCTGACAGTTTGCAGCGGAAGCTGGCGCCATTGACCAGATTGAATTCCACCCAGTTGCCGATTTCAATGTTGTCAATCTGGGCTACGTATTCGGCGACGGCCGCTTCTTCAAGCTCCTGTTGCCGCTCAACAGCGGTTGGTGGCGTTTGTTCCGGCTCCCCTGAGTAAGCGTCAGGCATGTCTTCGAGGGCTTCCGCCTGCGCGTTGGCCCGGAAGGCTTCTGTCAGCTCGTGTTTGAGTTCGCCCATCATTTCGTCGAGCTTTGAGGAGTTGTAGGACACCTCTTCCAGCCCGGCGCGAAGCGACTTTATCAGTCCGGGTACGACTCGAACCCACTGGTCACGTTCATCGTCTTCCAGATGAGGGTGCAGGCACCAGATCAGATCGTCCACGACCCTGATGGATTCTAGCCAGCGGTGCTCAACATCATCCCGAAGATAGGCCAGGAACATGACCCGGCTCCAGCCGTTAACCAGAATATTGTGAATCGAATCCGGAAGGTGATAGCGCGCCACTTTCTCCCGTAGGACTCGGTCCACGGTTTCCTGAGCCTTCTGGGACTTGATGCGGCCCCGCTCCGATTCCCGGGTTCTTTGCTCAACCAGGGAGGCCTTACGGTTTTCCCTGGAGAGGTATTGGTCAAATTCTTCACTGAGCCGTTCAAACAGGGACACGTCACCATCAAACTCGTTCAGAATATGCTGCACGATGCTGTGGATCTTGTCGTAAAGTTTGTCGCGGGTTTTCTCGTCGCTGTCGCTCCAGCCAATGCCCGCACGAGCCAGTGAGTTCAGCAGTCGACGTGCCGGGTGCGTTGCCTTGCTGAAGAAGCTCTTGTCCTTGATGACCACTTTGAGTATCGGGATCTGCAATCGGCTGATCAATACCTGGATTGGCGCAGACAGGTTGTAGTCGTCAAGGATGAATTCAAAGAGCATGGAGACGAGGTTGATCAGGTCCTCATCCAGTTCATTCAGTGCAGGCTTTTTGCCATCCTCGGTGGCATTGCGGGCCAGCAGTTGTTCCACCACCTGCCGTAAATCCACCGTTATAGGCTCTCCCGCGCTCAGATTGTCAGAGTGGGGAGCTGCCGGTTGCTGGGGGAGGGCGCTTAATAAGCCAATCAGCTCTGCGCCACCAATAACGTGAATATTGGGGTCTGACGTGCGAGGAGGGATACCGGCGTTGGCCCTCTGTAGTGCCAGCATTTGCCGGATCTGGTCGAAAACCGCGCTGTCACCGGCCTGGATGGAATCCAGGGATGGCTCGCTGGCCCCGCTTTCTGAGGAGGTTTGTTTGGTGGCCTCGTCCTTGGCCTCCTTATGCTGCTGGCCCGCTTTGCCGTGGTAACGGAAATTGGGTATGACCCCAGCCTGAATCAGTATCCGGTTGGCTTCGTCCAGTAACATGCCAAGGTTAGACACGACATAGCGATCAAACTGCTTTAGCAGGATGAGTCGTTCCCGAATCTGGATTTCCAGGGCCTGTATGGCTTCAGTAAAGGCGCTGCACAGGTGTTCCGGAGCCATTGGGTTAACCGGCAATTCTTCGCTGGCCTCGGGATAGACTACGCTGAAACGGGTCTGAAGTTGGTGCAGTGGCCCCTGGAAGTGTGCCTTGGCTTTGGTGATCATGGCGTTCAGTGCGACTTGCTCTTCCAGGTCATCATTGCCTACCAGCGAAAGGCTGTCCGCCGAAGGTTGTGTGGCCTGGCTGTCGTCACTGAAAACATTGCCGCTGCGGGGCGGGTTGGCAAAGTTCTGCGCAACGGCATTCTGGAAATGTCGTTCCACGCCTTTGCGCTTGATGCGGATTTCGCGCATCGCTTCAAAATACCGGTTTTGCTCGTTATTGCTTCGGGCGTTGTTGGCCAGCTCGAATAACGAGTCATCGACCGCGTCAAAGGCACCCTGTAACAGGTCCCCCAGTCCGGCTACAACGGTGTCACGGATTCTGGTTACCTCTGCAGGTACGGGGCGGGAGCTGCCCGCCTCCCTATGCTCGCGGAGATAATGTATGCCGGACTGCTTGTTCATGGCCGACTCCTGTTTGCGCCTCAACCGGATACATGACCGAGCTTAATGATTAAGTTTCTCTTTATCGGTTAAATCTACCGCATTTTTGCGTGCCGTAACATGACTAAATGATAACAGGCACATGTTGACATAATATTTCAGGACACCCCGAAGGGTGTCCCATTTATGATCTTTGGCATACACCGTGTTGTGTGGTCAGATCTAGTGGATGTATACCGGCCCAATGCCAACACTCCAGATCACTACACTGATTGCGAGCAGGGCCACCAGCATGACCAGTCCGACGGTCAATACCGAAGATGCAAACATGAAGCCTCTGTCTTCCGGAATCTTCATCAGGATCGGAAGGCCCTCATAGAGCAGGTATACAGCGTATGTCACGGCTACCAGCCCGACGGCCATATTCACCCATATATTGGGATAGGCGGCAAAGACACCGAGCAGGAACATCGGAGTAGCTGTATAGGCTGCCAGGGTCACACCGCGGGGAGTGCGATCCTTGACTTCGTAGGTTGCGGCAAAGAAGTCGATAAATTTGCCGAGTACGTAGATGCCTGCCAACATGGCTGCATAAAAAAGGGCGGACAGTTGCAGGCCGCTGGTGACTGTCAGGCGGGTAATAGCGCCGTCTCCAATCTGCCAACCGACCTGGGTGGTGCCGACAAAACCGGCTACGGCGGGGATCAGGGCCAGAATGAGAATGTGACCGATGTACAGTTTGCTAACGGATTCGGAATCCTTGCGGATAGACTCCCATTCGCGATCAGGGTGAGTGAGCAGGCCAACGGTATGTGTCAGGCTCATGGACAGACTCCTAGTGATTGTTGTTATGTCGCACGCCTAATCAGTCTTGGTGGAATACGTGCGGTGGTCAAGGCGTCGGTTAAATTTTGATCGTCTAACCCGGGGCCAGCTATAACGGTATGATCTAAGGGCTTGGTGGCTCGGCCTTGAAGATCAGAGCAGGGAGCGCTTCTTTCTGCGGCCGGGGTGGACAATGGCAGCTTTGACAACGTTGTCCTTGATTTGCAGAACCTCTATACGATGGCCTGCTACTTTCAGGCAGACATTGGTTTCGGGAATGTTCTCCAGAGTTTCTGTGATCAGACCATTGAGGGTTTTGGGACCGTCCGTGGGCATCTTCCAGCCCAGAGTTTTATTGATGGCCCTGAGCGAGGTGGCGCCGTCAATAATAAAGGTACCGTTGTCCTGGGGAATGATGTCGGGGCTGGTCGCCGCATAATCGGTGGTGAACTCACCTATAATCTCTTCGAGAATGTCCTCAAGCGTGGCCAGTCCAAGTACGTCGCCATATTCATCCACGACGATCCCAAAGCGACGCTTTCCTTTCTGGAAGTTGATCAATTGGGTGTTTAGCGGTGTGCTCTCAGGGATAAAGTAAGGCTCCCGGCACAGCTGCATGATCATGGCCTTGTTAATGTCTTCCTGGAGTAGCAGTTTTGAAGCGCTGCGCAGGTGCAGGATGCCCTGAATGTTGTTGATGTCACCTTTGTAGACTGGCAGGCGGGTGTGCTGGCTGCTGCGAAGCTGTCGCAGGATCGTGTCCATTTCATCGTCCAGATCAATCCCGACCACATCGTTCCTGGGAACCATGATGTCGTTTACCGTCACGTTTTCCAGGTCCAGGATGCCTACCAGCATGTCTTTGTGTTTGGCGGGAATAAGCGCGCCGGCTTCGTTCACCACGGTGCGGAGCTCTTCCCTGCTCAGATGGTCGTTGGCGGCATCCTCCGGTGATATGCGAAGGATTTTCAGGATGGCACCGGTAAACAGGTTAACCGCCCACACCAGCGGGTAAAGTGCCTTGAGCAGCGGTCCGAGGATGTGGCTGGCGGGAAAAGCGATCTTCTCCGGGAACAGTGCGGCAAGCGTTTTCGGGGTCACCTCGGCGAATATCAGGATGACCAGCGTCAGCAGTATGGTGGCAATCGCAATCCCCGCATCGCCCCAGATGCGGATGGCGATGACGGTGGCGATGGCGGATGCCAGTATGTTGACAAAGTTGTTGCCAATAAGGATGACGCCAATCAACTGGTCGGTTCTCTGGAGGAGTCCCTGAGCACGTTTGGCGCCCTTGTGGCCGGTTTTAGCCATGTGCTTCAACCGGTACCGGTTAAGGGACATCATTCCGGTTTCGGAGCTGGAGAAAAAAGCCGACAGAACGATGAGCCCAACCAATACGCTAAAGAGTACGGTGAGAGAGGTTTCATTCATCGGTGGAATACCAGCTCAAGTACAAATTTGCTGCCGTAAAAGGCCAGCATCAGCAGTGCGCAGCCCGCGAGAGTCCAACGGCTGGCGGTGATGCCTCGCCACCCTTTGGTGTATCGGCCGATCAGCAGGGCCACGAACACCACCAGGGATAGTAGTGAGAAAAGGGTTTTATGGGCAAGATCCTGGGCAAACAGGTCTTTCACGAACAGTGCCCCGGTAACGATGGCCAGGATCAGCATGATCACGCCGGCCCAAACCATCTCGAACAACAGGGATTCCATGGTCTGTAGTGGCGGCAGGTTGCGAACCAGCAGGCTGTTGTAGTTTCGCTTGAGCTGGCGATTCTGGAAGTAAAGCAGCGTGGCCTGAATGGCGGCCAGGGTAAACAGGCTGTAGGCTGTCACTGACAGCGCAATGTGCGACAGCATACCGTAGCTGTCTTCCGGCACCAGGCGGGAAGGCGTATGGGTGATCAGTGATAGAATGATCGTAAGCCCGGCCAGCGGATAGGCGCCCAGGAACAGGCTCTGCACCGGCTTGCGAAGGCTGAGCCCGAGGAGCAGAAAGACAATCAGCCAGGATATCAGTACTGAGCTCTGGAAGAAGCTGAAATCGAAACTGCCTTCCTGGTATACGGTCTGACCAAGCAGTAAGCCGTGACCTGTCAGGGCTAATAGGCCAATCAGCACGGTGATGGCAGCATTGGTGTGCACTCGCCCCCTGAAGCTGAGTGCTTGCAGGGCAGTACCAATGCTATACAGAAAAAGAGAGGTGACCGCGAGAATCAGCGTTCCCATGACTTCCTTTAACCACTGTCTGACTGGGGATCGGTGCGGTTAATCACCGATTTGACCGGGCTGGTCGTTTCAGGGCGATAGTCTGGTTATAATGTCGCGATTATGCAACAGGAATCAAGGAGCCGGGTTCCGGCTTTGTGGTTTGTGCACTCAATTTATCCGGGGTACGGAAGAGCAACATGTTTGAAAACCTCCAAGACCGACTTTCCGGTAGCCTGCGCAAGATTTCCGGCCAGGCGCGGCTTACCGATGACAATATCAAGGATACGCTGCGCGAAGTGCGAATGGCGCTGCTGGAGGCGGACGTTGCCCTGCCGGTAGTCAAGGACTTTATCGAGGGTGTCCGCCAACGGGCCGTTGGCCAGGAAGTGCAGCGCAGCCTTACGCCGGGCCAGGTGTTTGTAAAGGTCGTCCAGCAAGAACTTGAGCGGGTCATGGGTGAGGGTAATGAATCCCTCAACCTGGCCGTGCAGCCACCGGCGGTGATCATGATGGCGGGCCTGCAAGGCGCGGGTAAGACCACGACCGTCGCCAAGCTGGCCCGCTTGCTGAAAGACCGTCAGAAAAAGTCGGTGATGGTGGTCAGTGCCGACATCTATCGTCCAGCCGCGATCCGGCAGTTGGAGACCCTGGCGGGTGAAGTGGGGGTGGAATTCTTTCCCAGTTCCTCGGATCAGGATCCGGTGGACATTGCCGAGGGCGCGATTGCAGCGGCCCGGAAAAAGCATATTGATGTGGTGATTCTGGATACCGCCGGTCGTCTGCATGTGGATGAGCAGATGATGGGTGAGATCGGCCGCCTGCATAAGGCGGTCAACCCGGTTGAAACCCTGTTCGTGGTTGATGCCATGACGGGCCAGGACGCGGCCAATACGGCCAAGGCTTTTAATGATGCCCTGCCGCTGACCGGTGTGATACTGACCAAGACCGATGGCGATGCCCGGGGCGGTGCAGCGCTTTCTGTGCGCCACATTACCGGAAAGCCCATCAAGTTCCTTGGTATCGGTGAGAAGTCCGATGCCCTGGAACCCTTTCATCCGGATCGGGTGGCCTCGCGGATTCTGGGTATGGGGGATGTGCTCTCCCTTATAGAAGAAGCCGAGCGCAAGCTGGACCAGAAGAAAGCCCAGAAACTGACCAAGAAGATCAAGAAGGGCAAGGGGTTCGACCTTGAGGACTTCCGTGATCAGTTGCAGCAGATGAAAAACATGGGCGGTGTTGCCGGGTTGATGGATAAGCTGCCGGGTATGGGGCAGATGGCGCAAATGGCCCAGCAGCAGGT
>JAKLLS010000037.1 GCA_022014155.1 Marinobacter sp.
ACCCCGCGGAACTGGACCTGCAAACCCGCCAGGCGCTTGGCTATCTGCGGTCAGCTGGCGTCACACTGCTCAACCAGAGCGTTATCCTGAAGGGGGTCAACGACAACGCGGACGTGCTTTGCGAACTCAGCGAACGGTTATTTGACGCAGGCGTGTTACCCTACTACCTTCACGCCTTTGACCCTGTTGCCGGCGCGCACCACTTTGACGTCAGCGACGACCGGGCACGAGAGCTTGTGCGAATCCTGTTGGCAAGGTTACCTGGATTCCTGGTTCCCAGACTGGTGCGCGAGGTACCCGGCAAAACGGGGAAAACGCCCATTGACCTGTTCGCATGACACCCAGCTCCGGGCGCAAATGGCCTGATATCACTTGTGAAAGTTTGTCAACTCGTGAACTTCTCGCTTTCTGTTCCACCTTTGCTATTTTACAGTTCATGAACTTGGTATAACTTGGCGCAAAAGAATGGAAGGAACAATTCTGAAACCCGAACTCCGCGTTCCCGAACAAAGATCGGCGAGCCTCTCGTTCTGCGAGACTTCTCCCAAAGCCTTCCGGAACTGGGTCAACCAGTTACCGATGGCCAATATTGGTGAAGCATCACGCCAGCTGTACCATGCCATTATCGAGTTGAATCATCTCTTTATTGCTCCCCAACAGCGTCTGCAATTCCTGGAGATGCTAAGACCAAAGATTCACTTTGTGTGTACCGAACTGTCACGCCACTATCTTGGCCTATCAGTGGCACTACCAGAGAAACAGCGCAAGATCGCAAATCTTTCCCAGGCTCTGCAGCTCCACTCCGCTGGTGGCTATAAACTGTGCATACAGGAATTCCTGGACAGCAGTAGTCTGGACAAGAATCGCAAAGCGGTTGCCCTGGCGGTGCATCGCGCTATCTCCGAGTTGGCAGCCACCATCCTTCGCGCCCACCAGCTCTACTGTCCCAGCCCACCGCACAGCTGGCTGGAATGCCACCGGCTGTTCCGTTTTGCCCATCGCAACAAGCTGGCTGGCATCGGCATTGACGATAACACCCTGACGCACCGCCATAGCAGTACCGTTGAAGATGCCTACAAACGCGTCCTGCTGTTAGGCTGCGCACGCCCGAATCAGCTGCGACAGAGCGAGTTGCTACAGAGCTACGAGTTGTTTGAAACCTGGACGGAGCATGTCCGCTGTAGCCCCGACATCAGCAATGACAGCCTGTTCGCGGTCAACATGGAGCAAGACAACCCACCGGTCTACCGAAGCCTTCTGGAACAAGGTCCTGATGGCGACACCTTCGGTTTTGACACCGTTGAGCTGTCGCAAATGCTGTCAGAGGCACTCCAGACAGGAGTCGCACGGGGCCAGGACAAAAGCGGCCTGCAACTGCC
Source organism: Marinobacter sp. (assembly GCA_022014155.1). Lineage (GTDB taxonomy): Bacteria > Pseudomonadota > Gammaproteobacteria > Pseudomonadales > Oleiphilaceae > Marinobacter. The sequence continues at coordinate 1,380 of JAKLLS010000037.1, forward strand.
GCCAAGAACCAACGAAACCTTGCTGACTCACCTTAGTCAGGCGTTGGGCATTCTTGCCAAACGCAACTTCAACCGCATCTCCAGCCAGGGTAAGCTGGAGGTCAGTGTTGGACTGACTGCCACGCATTATTATGTTGCCGGCGAAAAACAGTTCCATGAATTCGTCAGAGGGAATGACAGCGAACGGCACGAAGCATCCAATCTGTTCACGTCTCCCTCTCGCCCGATTGAGGATGTCTGGGCTCAAGCGCACGACGCGGCCCCGCTGGGAGATCGTTCCCGCTCGTCCGACACGCCGATCAATTACCGTAGCAGTGCCGGCAAGTTACCTAAGTCCGATACCGACAAGAAGCAACGGCCGCCATCACACCAGGCCCTGCTGGTAAACAGCAGTCCCGGAGGGTATTGCGCTGCCTGGGAAAGCAACGTACCGCCAACGCTGCAGGCCGGCGAAATTCTGGGAGTCAGGGAACATGCCAGTCACCCCTGGAGCATAGCCGTGGTTCGCTGGATTCGTCAGATCAAGCACAAGGGCACACAGATAGGCATCGAGCTCCTGGCCCCGAGTGCCGCCCCCTGCGGTGTTCGTCTCATCCAGAAAGTCGGCGCCAGCAGCGAATACCTCCGAGGATTGCTGTTGCCGGAAATCAGCGTAGTGAACCAGGCTGCTACACTGATTACACCGAAGCTGCCTTTTCAGGCTGGCAGCCGCATATCGCTGCTCCACGACGGGCGCGAGGACAATGGCCAGCTGTCACGGAAGTTGGCCTCCACCGGCAGTATCAGCCAGTTTGAGCTGAAATTGCAGAATAGCGGCGCCTTAAGCAGCAGTGCGGCGCGGTCTCCGGCTAGCACGAATGAGGATGAATTTGACTCTCTGTGGCCCTCCCTGTAGCTTCAGCACCTCGGGTGCCATCGACGGGGAGGCACCGTACATGCGTATCACGAGACGTCTGACGAATGCAGAAAAAGAACGCCACCGTACACCTTCTGATTCTTGATCCCTCACAAAATGACGCTGAGTCTCTGATCAGCCTGTTGAGGAATTCCGGGAAAGCCACCAGGGCTCACCGAATTACTTCCGAGGAAGACCTGGAAGAAGCACTGAAAAACAGCAGCTGGGACCTGATACTGGCCCGTGATATCGACCAGGAATTCCGCGCAGACGATGCGCTGGCGATGATTCGCCGCATGGACAAGGATATTCCCTTCGTGCTTTTAACCGGCGAATACGACCGGGACCGAACCGTTTCGATGATGCGGGCGGGTGCCCAGGATACAGTACCGTTTGACTATACCGACCAACTGGTTCTCGTGGTCAACCGGGAACTGGCCGCCCTGGACGAAAGGCGCCGCCGGCGGGTTCTGGAATCACACCTCAGAGAAGCCGAGCAGCGTTGCCAGCTGTTACTGGAAAGCTCCAAGGATGCCATCGCCTACATCAATGACGGCATGCACATCTACGCCAACCAATCCTACCTGGAGTTCCTCGGCCACGAAGACATCGATGAACTGATCTGCATTCCCGTCCTCGATACCCTGACCCCGGATAGCCAGGAACGGTACAAAGAGTTCATGAAATCCTTTGCCGAGAGCGGCAAAGACGGTATGACCCTGACCTGTGTCGCCCGTCGCAGCGACGACCACGAACTGAACGTGGTCATGTCGGTATCATCGGCCACGTACGACGGCGAGGCGTGCACCCAGATCGTACTCCAGCCAGAACACAGCGATGCTGAGCTGGAAGAAAAACTGCGCCAGATCAGCAGCCAGGATCTGCTCACTGGCCTATACAACCGGCAATACCTGATGGACGCCCTGGGTCAGGCCGTCGCCATGGCCGGCAAGAACAACGAAAGTGGTGCCCTCGCCTATATTGCGCTGGACAATTTCATGAGCCTGAAGAGTCGGGTTGGCATTGCCGGCGCGGATCTTCTGCTTGGCGACCTGTCCAACATACTGCGGGAACATACCCCGGAGGGCGCAACATTGGCCCGCTTGAGCGACGATGCCTTCTGCCTGCTGTGCCAGCCCGGCGACGAAAAAGAGCTGGCCAACCAGTGTGAAGAGCTCTGCAAAACCGTTGAAAATCACCTGTTTGATATCAACGGTCGGACGGTCCCGGTGACACTGAGCATTGGTGTGGCAGCGGTAACCGAGAACTCGCCGAAAGCACCGGACGTCCTTGGCCGCGCCCATACGGCCTCTGCCGAGCTCAAGAAGAAAGAGGGCCACGAGCAGGGCAACGGTGTACTGATATACAATCCGGCCGACTACGAAGCCCTGGACGACACCAATTCGGCAGAAGCGATTCAGAAAGCCCTGGATGAAAACCGTTTCCGTCTGCTGTTCCAGCCCATCATCAACCTGAGGGGAGAAGGCGAGGAACACTACGAAGCCTTCGTAAGGATGCTGGACAAGGACGGCGAAGAAGTCTCCCCGTACGACTTCCTGCCGCCGGTCGGCCCCACCGACATGTCCATCAAGATTGACCGGTGGGTGATCCTGCAAACCATCAAGCAACTTTCCAGCCACCGCTCCCGGGGCCACGATACCCGACTGTTCCTGAACATTACCGCGGAAACCCTGGAAGACAAGACCTTCACTCCCTGGCTGAGTGTTGCCCTCAAGGCTGCCAGGCTGCCCGGCGACTCGCTGATTTTCCAGATCCGCGAGGGGGACGCCAACAATTACATGAAACAGGCCAAGGAGTTCTCCAAGGCGATTCACGAACTGCACTGCAAGCTTTCCATCTGTCAGTTCGGTTGCGCCCTGAACCCGTTCAATACACTGAAACACATCAACGTGGATTACGTGAAGATTGATGGCTCCTTCACCGAAGAAATCCAGAAGAGCGATGAAGCCAAGGAAGGGGTCAAGGAGATGGTCAAGAGCCTGCAAAGCGCCGGTAAACTGACCATCATTCCGTTGGTGGAGAATGCCGGTGTACTGGCAACGCTCTGGCAGGCCGGAGTAAACTACATTCAGGGTTACTACCTGCAGGCACCGGTGCCGGAAATGAACTATGACTTCGGGGATCAGTGATCCCCGTTGAGGATTACTCCCTGAACTCGGCCTTGTCCAGACCGTGTTTCTTCATTTTGTCGTAGAGGGTTTTCCTGGCTAAACCGAGCAACTCCATGGTGCCCTTGATGCTGCCCTGACAGGCATTCAGGGCACTGGCAATGACCGAACGCTCGAATCCATCCACCATCTCCGCCAGGCTCTGCTGACCCGCCACATCGGGTGTCAGCCCCTCGTCATTGTCCGCCAGCGCCACCGGCCCCATCAGTACATAGCGCTCCGCCAGATTACGCAGCTCACGGACATTCCCCGGCCACTCATACTGCATCAGGCGGGCAGCCTGGGCGGCGCTGAGGGGAATGCTCTCGCGATCATGGCGGGCAGCGGCCACCAGGGCAAAGTGATGAAACAGCACGGGAATATCTTCCTTGCGGTCCCGTAGCGGCGGTATGTCAACCTGGACGACATTAAGACGATAGTACAGATCTGCCCGGAACTGTCCGTCGTTACTAAGCGTCTTCAGGTCCGCTTTGGTAGCCGCGATCACTCGCACATCCACATCCATCGGCTTATTGCTGCCCAGACGCTCAACCTTGCGCTCCTCAAGCACCCGCAGCAGCTTGACCTGCAGGGCCAGGGGCATGCTTTCTACCTCATCCAGGAACAGGGTGCCCTGATGGGCATACTCGAACTTTCCAATTCGGGCCTTGTCAGCACCGGTAAACGCTCCGGCCTCGTGACCAAACAACTCACTCTCGATCAGATTCTCCGGTACTGCACCGCAGTTGATGGCGACGAACTTTTCCTGACTGCGGGGGCTGTTTTCGTGAATGAAGCGTGCAATGGCATCCTTACCAGCGCCGGTTTCTCCCTTCAGCAACAAATTGGCAGAGGTCGCCATCACCGGTTCAATCGTGGCCAGGACCCGGCGCATGGCCGTGGAATCACCAAGCAGCCTTGGCCCCGGGCTCGTGAGGTGTCGTAACTGGGCTTTCAGCCGACGATTTTCCAGCGCCAGCTGACGTTTCTCCTGGGCGTGGCGCAGCAGCTCGATCAGCTCATCATGGTCAAACGGCTTTTCGATAAAATCGTAAGCTCCCTGCTGCATGGCGTTGACCGCCGTGCTGATATCCCCCTGTCCGGTCAGAATGATCACCGGAATCGCCTCATCCCTTTGACGAACCGCCTCAAGTACCGCCAGCCCGTCCATATCGGGCATGTTGTAATCGCACAACACCACGCCGTCGAAGTCACTGTCGATATCAGCCAGCCCCGATTCACCATCGGCATAGCACGCCACTTTCATGTCGGCCAGCGCCAGGGTCTGGGCCATCACCTGACGGATGTCGGGGTCATCATCGATAAACACCACTGCCGGCCTGGTCATTCCACTGCCTCTCGTTTGCTCACTGTCAGGATGAATTCCGCACCCTGTTCATCCTCCCGATTCTGCCCGATCAGGCGACCGCCCAGGGCTTCCATGATCTGCCGGGAAATGGACAGCCCCAATCCAAGCCCCTGCTTCATGGACTTGGTGGTAAAGAACGGCTCAAAGATCTGTTCGGAGTTTCCGGGAAGCCCCGGACCATTATCCCGGACCCGACATTGCCAATACCCCCCACCATCCTCGATATCAATCCGGATGACCGGGTCGGACGCGCCTTCCACCGCATGCAGGGCGTTGGTCAGCAGGTTCACCATCACCTGCTCAATACGAATCAGGTCACCATGGCACAACACCGGAAAATCCGGACGTTGCCACTGCACCGTAACACCATCACTGGTTTCCTGCGCCCGGACAATCTTGAGCGCGGCATCCACTGCCTGCCTCAGATCGATACTGGCGGGACGCCCCTCGGATTTACGGGCAAATACTTTGAACTGCCGGGTCAATTCCGCCATTTTGCCACAAAGGGTCTGAATTTCCGTCAGGTTGGCGTTGACGGTCTCGGTATCGCCACGCTCCAGGAATCGCTGGCTGTTACGCGCATAGGACTGAATCGCCGTCAGTGGCTGGTTCATCTCATGGTTGAGACCGGCGGACATCTGCCCCAGCACCGCCAGCTTGGCCGCCTGGATCAGTTCCTGCTGAATTTCCCGCAACTCCTTTTCAGCGTCTTCCCGCTGCTGGATTTCCATGAGCAGTTTCTGATTGGATGCCTCCAGGTCGGCCGTGCGTTCCGCAACCCGGCGCTCCAGCTGGATGCCTCGCTGGGCCAATTCCTTCTCCCTTCGATAACGCTCCTTCAGGTAAAGCCAGGTCAGCACGATGCCCAGATACAATACAAGCCCCATCGCAAGGAAGCCCAGCTGGCTCCAGAGCACCTGCCGCGTCCCCAACATGACCTCCAGCCCCCAGTCCAGTTCCGGCAAGGGTGTGTGGACACTGAGGTATTCCCGCCAGCGATCACCATCGCGAATGCGTACCCGCCTGGACTGGTCGGAAACGCCAAACGGCGATCCAAGGTACTCGATAGCCATCGGGCTCAGGGATTGTCCGGGATACCGACTCTGCACCCGCGCCAGATCCGCCTTGCCAACATGGTCCTCCGGCATAAAATTACGATAGAGCCATTCCGGTCTGCTGGAGAGGAAACTGAATCCGCTGCTGTCCAGGACCACCATTTCTGCATCGGCGAACGCCGCCGGTCGCTGCCATTGGGATTCTAGTTCGGTCACCGGGACTTTCGCCGCAACCACACCCAGCACACCCCCTGCTCTGGACTGGATTGGGTAGGAAAAATACAGACCGCGGACGTCGGAGGTGGAACCAAGGGCAAAGTACAGGGCCGCCGCGCCACTGTTAACGGCCTGGTAAAAGTAGGGACGATAATCGAAGTTGCGGCCAATGAAGCTGTCCGCCCTATCGTAGTTGCTGGCGGCGATGGTGAGGCCGTCGCGATCCATCAGATACACGTCTGAACTACCAACGATCTCCGCCATCCGCTTCATCCTACGGTTGGCGCTGGCGATCCGGTCCGGGTCGCCGGGGCTATCCAGGGCTGCCCGTAATGCCGGATGTTCAGCCATCAGCCCCGGAATCGGACGATAGCGTTTCAGCTCCCGATCCACCAACTGACTGTAACGGAACGCTTCCTTGAGGCTCTCTCGCTCCAGCAACTGGTAACCAGACCAGGTCCCCAACTGCCAGGACAGGATGGCAGCGATCAGGAACAGTCCAATTAGCCAGTAACGTGCCGTCATCAATCGGGTAAACCAGGTTGCTCGGTCATGGCTGCCATTATGCCGGTCACTTGCGACAAGAGCCACAAGCGACCGGCCAGCCGTTATACCCGGGCCGCAAGACCGGGACTGGCCTGCTTCTTCTGGAGCAGGAAAGCTACGACGGCAAAGGCCACACCGCCAAGGTCCGTCGCCAGTCCACCGGCAATCATCATCATTGCCGCCACCAGCAGCAACAGACGAACAACGGTCGCCGCCGGATTTCGCAGGAACCAGCCCTGCACGGCACAGGACAAGAGGTAGACGCCCACCAGGGCGGTCATCAGGGCACGGGCGATATCCAGTATTCCGGCGTCCATCAGCAAGGCGCCGTTATAGAAGAACATGAATGGTACGATGAACGCGGCCAAACCAATACGGAACGACTCCACCGATGTCCCCATGGCGTTGGCCCCGGATATCCCGGCTGCCGCGTAGGAAGCCAGAGCCACCGGGGGCGTAATGGCGGATACCACGGCGAAGTAGAACACGAAAAAGTGTGCCGTGAGCGGATCAATCCCCAGCTTCACCAGGCCCGGAGCTACTACGGAAGCGGCGACAGCGTAGGCAGCCGTGGTCGGCATGCCCATGCCCAGCAGCACCGAAATTCCCATAGCGAAAATCAGCGCCAGCAATTGGCTGGTTTCGGCAACCCCCAACAACAGGGATGAGAAACGCGCGCCGACGCCGGTCAGTGAGATAACCCCGACGATCACGCCGGCACAGGCACACACCACGATGATCTGCACCGACATGATGCCCGACAGTTCCAGTGCCTTGAGGATCGAACGAAAGCCCATCTTGTGAGGTGAAAGCCAGCTCACCACCACCGCGGAAGCCATGGCCAGGGTACCGGCACGAATCACCGAATAACCCATGAACAGGGAGACGATCAGGATCAGGATGGGAGCAAACAGGTAAGCCTGCCGCGCCAGCCGCTTCAGGGATGGCAGTTCATCGGAGCGCATGCCTCTCATTCCGGTTTTTGCTGCCTCCAGGTCCACCATGAAGTAAACCGATGCAAAGTACAGAATGGCCGGAATGATGGCCGCAATGGCGATCTCGGTATAGGGAATACCGGTAATCTCCGCCATGATGAAGGCGCCAGCACCCATGATCGGGGGCATGATCTGCCCGCCGGTGGAGGCGGCCGCTTCAACCGCGCCAGCGGTCTGCTTGCGATACCCCACTTTCTTCATCAACGGGATCGTCAGGGAGCCAGTGGACACCACATTGCCGGCGCTGGTGCCGTTGATCATACCCATCAGTCCGGACGCAAAGATAGAAACCTTGGCAGGACCACCCCGGGAGCGCCCAGCTGCCGCAAAGGCAAAATTGACGAAATAGTCCCCCACCTTAGATGCCTGCAAGAAAGCGGCGAAAATGATGAACAGGATGATGTAGGTTGAGGACACGGCAGTGGTGGGCCCCAACACACCGGCATCGGTATATACCTGACTGAAGAAACGCTGAACTGAAAGACCCGGATAGCTCAGGAAACCCGGCAGGTAGGGCCCGGCGAATACATAACCAAGGAAGATCAGGGCAATGGCCACCAGGGCAAGTCCGGCCACTCGGCGGGTCATCTCCATGATCAGGGCAGTACCGGCGACTGCCGCAAAGGAGATTCCCAACGGCGCAAAGGACGTACCAGTGGTCATTCGCATGGGCGTGTTGTAGACCACCAGCAGGTAGCTGGCGACTGCAATGGAGCATATCACCAGCACCAGATCCGGAACACTGAATCGGGCACGGTCACGGCGATGAAACCAGCTCACCATAATCCCAAGACCGGTGGCGGCCAGCAGCGGCCACCCGAAGTGCCAGGTCTCGAGCTCCACAGGCAGTCGCATGGCGCCACCCTGCACCATCTCATACATCCGCCCAGTCTGTACCAGGGCGTATACAGCGGGCAGCAACAACACGCCCGCTGCCAGGGTTGTCCAGCGCCGGCCAGCGGGTGTGCGGCCTTCGCTGAAAGCCGCGCCCGAGAATAACAGGTACCCCAGAATCAGCGCGCCACACACATGCACGATACGGAATGACCAGGTTTCCAGTGGCGAAATATTCAGGGTATACAGGTGAAACGCCGAGTATGCGATGGCAAACAGCGTCACCGCCCAGAGCAACCAGTGGCGGTAGAGGCGACGGTTCGCCTCTACCGGTTCATCATCCACTCCATGGACAAGCAGTTCATCGTCAGCAACGGTAGTGGTACCCGTTGCCTGGTTTTGTTGAGATGAGGTTGTCATAGCAGATCCCCGGATGAAATTACTTGATCATGTCAGGTTCGATGGCGTAGCCGTTCTCGGTAAACCAACGAGCAGCACCGGGATGCCAGGGCAGTACGGTGTTGTTGACATAGTTTTCCGGGACACTGGTCCGCGCTGCCTTGTGGATCGACACCATCTTGTCGTTGTTCTCCATGGTCAGCTTGGTAATCTCGTACACGAAGCTTTCAGGCAGCTCACAGTTAGCAGTGGCAAAGTTCCACATGGAGACCGCCTGGGAATCGTCCGACAGGGACTGGTAGGTGCTTTCAGGGATGCTGAAAGGCGACACCGGGAAGGCATCGGTAACAGCCTGCAGTTCCTGGTCATTGAATTCGATAATGTTGATGGAGGACTGCACTTCCAGCTGGCTGACAGCCGGAATCGGAATACCGGCAGCAAAGGCCACCACATCGATCAGACCGTCCTGGAGTTGTCCACCCAGGTCGGACCAACTGCCGTTGCGGCGATCATATTCAACACCCAGGGTGTCCATCATCCGGGGAAAGTAGGAATCCGATGTGGAACCGGCAGGACCAAAACCAATGCGGGCACCATCAGGAATATCAGAGATGGACGTGATACCGGAATCCGCCAGCACGGTGATGGAGAAAGGCGTCTGGTACATGGGGAACATGGCGCAGACATTGTCCATCTTCATCCCAGGCATCAGCGGGCTGTTACCATCGGCAGCTTCCCGGGCGGGCCCCATGGTTACCAGGCCAAAGCCCAGGTCACCGGTATGCACCAGGGCCATGTTCTGCACCGGCCCACCGGTAATCTCGGCACCCCCGGAGACCCCCAGATTTTCGGCAATGAAGTTCGCCCAACCTGAACCATAGGCGAAATAGGTACCGCCCTGACTGGCGGTGCCAACCGTAAAGTTATCTGGCCAGTCCGACCTGTCCTGGGCCAGTACGGAACCTGTCATCAACGCAGTGGCGGTAAGTGCAATGAAGGTGTGATTCAGACGATTGCTCATGGCGTGCTCCCGAATTGGTCATTATTGTGAGTATCCCGGAGTCGAGCAGGACTCCGGCCAATCAACCAAAGCAACCGGCAAGCCAACTATTTAAGATTTTGATTCTTTGGGGATTTTTATAGACAAGGAAGAGGTTTTGGGTGATTTATCACCCACCAAGAAGGAACTGATGGGTGGAAGTCCACCCATCAGTTCGCTATCAATGCTCTTCGTTTTCCCGATAGCCAATCAGGAAAAGAATGGCATCCAGCCCCAGGGTGGAGATGGAATGCCGGGCCGACTCCTTGACCAGAGGTTTGGCACGGAACGCAACCCCCAGGCCAGCCTGACTGAGCATCGGCAGGTCATTGGCACCATCACCCACCGCAATCACCTGTTCCCGGGAAATATGCTCTCTCTCGGCAATCTCCAGCAACAGCTCAGCCTTGCGCTTGCCGTCGACGATCTGGCCGGACACTTGGCCAGTGACTTTACCATTCTCGATTTCCAGCTCATTGGCGTAGATATAATCGATGCCGAGCTTGCGCTGGAGATGACGCGCAAAGTAGGTAAAGCCACCGGACAGGATCGCGGTGCGATATCCCAGGGATTTGAGTCGACTGATCAGATGTTCCGCGCCCTCGGTCAGCCTCAGGCGGCTGGCAATGCCCTCCAGTACGGCTTCATCCAGCCCTTTGAGCAGGGCCAGACGCTCGGCAAAGCTCTGGCTGAAATCCAGTTCCCCCTGCATGGCGCGCTCGGTGATCTCCGCGACCTGGCTGCCGACGCCCGCTTCTAGAGCAAGCTCGTCAATGACCTCGGCTTCAATCAGAGTGGAATCCATATCGAATACCACCAGGCGCCGGTTGCGGCGGAAGATCGAATCCTCCTGAAAGGCGATATCCACGTTCATTTCACCGGCAATATGCAGGAAATCGGCCCTGAGCTGCTCCAGATCCGACGGTGTTCCCCGCACGGAGAATTCCACGCAGGCAATCCGATTCTCGGCCGGGTTCAGGGAGGGTCGGGCCGATAACCGGGTAATGTTATCGATATTCAGGCCATGCCGGGCGGTGATCGCCGATACCCGGGCGATCTGCTCAGCCTTGATATCACGGGACAGCAGGGTAACGATATAGCAGGCACGGTTCCTAGCGGCTGCCCAGGTCTGGTACTCCGCTTCCGTGATCGGCGCGAAACGCACCTGTAGGTCGAGGGCATGCAGTCGAAACAACAAGTCACGAATAACCGGGGACGATTTGGACGCGTCAGGGATCTCGATAAGAATGCCCCACGTCAAGTGATCATGGATCACCGCCTGGCCAATATCGAGGATACGGACATCGTACTGCCCCATAATCCCGGTAATTTCCGACGTGAGACCGGGCTTGTCACGCCCGGAAACATTGATCAGGACCAGTTCACTCACTGTCGGAAAACTCCTCTTCTGTGCCGTTACCGGCAGTCGACGTTACCTCAATGGCATCCACCCGTTGCAGGCCCCGCGGTAATTTGTGACCACGCCGGCCCCGCTCGCCCAGATAGTGTTCAAGGTCACTGAACTGCAAGCCCATCTTGCGCTTGCCGGCACGAATCTCAAGACTATCATCTTCGGCGAACACCGCCACCGCGACGACGTATTCCTCGCGGTTCTGAACTCTTGCGGATGGAATGCTGATGATCTTGTTGCCCTTCCCCTTGGCAAGCTCCGGCAGCTCACTCAACGGGAACACCAGCATCCGCCCTTCATTGGAGATCGCCCCCAGATACAGCTGTTTGTCGGTCACCGGCACCTCAACCGGGGGCATGATCTTAGCCCCTTTGGGAACGCTAACCACCGCCTTGCCGTTACGGTTCTTGCTGATCATGTCTTCCAGCGAAGTGACAAAACCATAACCACCATCCGTGACCAACAATACCTTGCGCGCAGGCTCACCCATCAACAATCCCGAAAAGCTCGCTCCCGATGGCGGGTTGATACGCCCGGTCAGCGGTTCACCCTGACCGCGAGCAGAGGGGAAGCTGTGCGCCATCAGGGCATAGGCCCGCCCGGTGGAATCCAGGAACACCGCCTGCTGGTTTTGTCGGCCCTTTGCCGCCATGGCAAACCGATCACCGGATTTATAGTTCAATCCCTCCGGCTCAATGTCGTGGCCCTTGGCCGCGCGCACCCAGCCTTTTTCGGAAAGCACCACCGTGACCGGATCATTGGAAAGCAGATCAACTTCGCTGAAGGCTTTGGCCTCCTCACGCTCGACAATGGGAGACCGCCGGTCATCCCCATAGGTTTCGGCATCCGCCTGTAATTCGGCCTTGATCAGCTCGCGCAGTCGATCCTCAGACCCCAAGATGGCCTGCAGCTCATCCCGCTCCGCGGACAGCTCGTCCTGCTCACCGCGAATTTTCATTTCCTCGAGTTTTGCCAAATGCCGCAGTTTCAGCTCAAGGATCGCTTCCGCCTGCTCTGCCGACAGTCCGAACCGGGCCATCAGCTCCGCCTTGGGCTTGTCCTCGGTGCGGATAATTTCAATGACTTCGTCGATGTTCAGGTACGCAATCAACAGGCCTTCAAGGAGATGCAGTCGTGCCAGGACCTTATCGAGACGATGCTGGAGACGACGGGTGACCGTGGTGCGGCGGAAACTCAACCACTCCGCCAACATGGTCTTCAGGCCCTTCACCGCCGGACGACCGTCGTTACCAATAACGTTGATGTTTACCCGGTAGGTTTTCTCCAGATCCGTGCTGGCGAACATATGGGCCATCAGGCCATCCAGGTCCACCCGGTTGGAGCGCGGCACGATCACCAGACGGGTCGGGTTTTCATGGTCCGACTCGTCCCTCAGATCCGCCACCATGGGCAGCTTCTTTGCCTGCATCTGTTGGGCTATCTGCTCCAGCACCCTTGCTCCGGACACATGGTGGGGCAAATCGGTCACCACTATCTCACCACTTTCCCGTATCCAGCGGGCCCGCATCCGCAAAGAGCCACGACCGGTTTCGTACATCTGGCGGATATCTTTTCTCGGGGTAATGATCTCGGCTTCGGTCGGGAAATCCGGCCCCTTCACGTGCTCGCACAGATCGTCAACCGTAGACTCGGGTTGATCCAGCAAACGAATACAGGCTGCCGTCACTTCCCTGACATTGTGGGGGGGAATGTCCGTGGCCATGCCCACCGCAATCCCGGTGGTGCCGTTAAGCAATACGTGGGGCAGCCGTGCCGGCAACACCGAGGGCTCGTCCATGGTGCCATCAAAGTTAGGCACCCAGTCCACTGTTCCCTGTCCCAGCTCACTCAGCAGAACATCGGCAAACGATGCCAATCGGGATTCGGTATAACGCATCGCGGCAAAAGACTTGGGATCATCCGGAGACCCCCAGTTGCCCTGACCATCCACCAGCGGATAGCGATAGGAGAATGGCTGCGCCATCAACACCATCGCTTCATAACAGGCGCTGTCACCGTGAGGATGAAACTTACCCAGCACATCGCCCACCGTACGGGCAGATTTCTTGTATTTTGAGGTGGACTTGAGACCAAGCTCTGACATGGCGTAAACGATACGCCGCTGAACCGGTTTGAGCCCGTCCCCGACATTTGGAAGTGCGCGATCAAGGATGACGTACATGGAATAGTCGAGATAGGCCTTTTCCGTGTAGTCCCTTAGTGAAACCCGCTCAAAGCCTTCATCCGTTGTCTGGAACTCTGGCATGGATGCCTCTTTTTACCTGTTGTGAATTCTGCTGGCTGTGCCTGCCCTTGACCGGAACTGTCCGGCCCTGAGTTTGAGGGCACATTATATGGACGCAGGCCCCGATACACCAACAACCACGGCGTAATATCTCCGGGTCCGGACATCAGGAGGGCAGGAACACCGGTTTCCAATAGCGGAATTCCCGCATGGAGAGTCTTTAATGCTGGCCGTATGCTCCCCGCAGTGAATAGATGACCGTTTTCAACTCTGAACCAGCGGAACACTATGAAACCAAATATGAAAGCCTGTGGGCAGGCCATGGTCACCGCCATGGTTAATGCGGTGCTCGCCCTGGCGCTGATGCTGCTCGTTGAATTTGCCATCAGCGGCACGTTTCAGATGGCAGAGCCTTATCTTTGGGCCGGACTGCTGATCTGGCTGGTAATCTTCATTGCCCAGTTTTGGCGGCAGCGTCATTTATGTCGTTGTGGAGCGGAGCGAAACGGAGAGAAAAAGCGGATTCGGGTTAAACTGTTTACCGGGGAAAATGGGGGCTGACGAGACGCCAGCCCGACAACAATACCACTATTACTGACGAATACCTTCCACCGAAATCTCGATCTCGACAGTTTCAGAGACTTTGCCCAGATCCATTGGAATACCGAAATCGGACAGCTTCAGTTCGGTTTCAGCTGCAAAACCCATGCGATAGCCGCCCCAGGGATCGTCTCCATGGCCCACCAGCTCGGCTTCCAGAGTGATCTCCTTAGTTACCCCACGCAGGGTCAGGTCACCGATGATGTCGGCCTCGTCGCCATCATCATCCAGAACCACACGCTTGCTCTTGAAGGTTGCCTGCGGATATTCATCCACGTACAGAAAATCCTCACTGCGCAGGTGCTTGTCACGCTCCGCGTGGTTGGAATCAACGCTGCTGGGGTTGATGGTGACCTCAACTGAGCTGTTCTCCGGATTCTCGGCATCGAAGACAAACTGCCCGTCAAATTCATTGAATCGACCATAAAGCCAGCTGTAACCCAAATGTGAGATCTTGAACGTTACGAACTGGTGCTTTCCCTCGGTATCAAAAGCATAGGTGCCGCTATGTTCAGACGCCTGAACGCCCGCAACCATGGCCACGGATACAGCAGAAGCCAGCAATAGTTTTCTCATAATGATCTCCCTTTGTGAAAAAAGCCCGATGCGGGCATACGATAACTTGAATTCCGGGGTCAGCCGTTAACGGCCAACACCCAACATGCGACGCAAGGTATTGTCCTTGTCCAGAACATGGTGCTTGATCGCAGCCAGAGCGTGGAGGCCAGCAAGAATGACGATGGCCCAGGTACTCCAGTAATGGATATCTCCAGCTACATCCTCCATACCCTTTATCTGTCCGGTCACGGATGGCACTTCAAACCAGTTGAACACACTGATAGACGATCCGTCCGCCGTAGAAATGAGATAACCGCTCACCATGACGACAAACAACAGGATATAGAGCAGCATATGGGCGAGATGCGCAGAGATTGCCTCCCAGCGGGTATGGGTAGGCAAGGGCTTGGGGGCGGGGTTGGCAAACCGCCAGACTACCCGGAATAGTACGACCATAAACAGGAGGATACCCAGACTGCGATGAATATCCGGCGCCAGGCGATACCACTCGTCATAGTATGACAACCCCACCATGTAATAACCCAGCCCGAAAAGCCCGAATACGGCAAAGGCCACCAGCCAGTGCACAACGATGCTGACGATACCGAACTGGCCGGAAGAGTTGCGGACTTGCATAACGTAGAGAACCTCATTCCCTGATCAATCTGGATACCGGAACACAGTCTAGGAAGGCGTGGTCATAAAACCAACCGAAATGTTTTGCACGCCTAAGTCAGTTTTTCTGACCGAGAAGACCTCACTAAGTTTCCGATGTCCCTGAAGACTTTCAGAAATCGGGATCACTATAATCCGGGAACTATGCCTTTGGTCTGATACGGGTTTTACGGATTGCCGGAAATCATGAAAAAGATAGACTTCCTACATACTCAACACCCGGTTTGGGTGACTCATTGAACAAGAGGTGTGAACATGGAACTTGAATTTGACGAAAGTGTTGTAGTCCCGAGCAACAATTGATTCCCTGGCGGCCCGCTCCCGGGCCGCCGGAATTTTCCCTTCCTGCTCATAGCGCTGAACCAAGCGGCATTACCTGTTTTTTGTATTTTTAGTAGCAAAGCCCCGATGTTTTTGGCACCCTTTCCGTCAACACAGGGTCGCCCCATCCAGTTTTCAGAAGGCACCTGTATCTGTATTTACAGTTCGATCGGCTTATGGCCCGGTCGATGCATTCGTCTATAGATTCAGTACCGCCTATGTCACGATCCCTCCCTGAAAAGCTGACAGCACCCGATATCGATTTGCTGTCCCCCATGCTCAACCAGGAAGGTGATTCGTGGACAGCAGACTATCAGGGCCTGACCCTGAAAACCGCGCTACAACCCATTTACAGCCTCTCCCATAAACGGGTCATCGGCTACGAAGCACTGGTTCGGGCGTTCGACACCGACAACGCCGCCGTCTTACCGATACACCTGTTCCAGCTGCCTACCTCCAACGCAGAAAACCTGCTGCTTGACCGGCTCTGCCGCTACCTCCATATCCGCAACTACACAGGGTTTCACGACCAACTCAACTGGCTGTTCCTGAACGTATCACCACAGGTGGTCACCAGTGGCACCCAGGCCGATTCATTCTTCGGGCAGTTGTTGAAAAAAACCGGTCTGCCCCCGCATCGCATTGTCATTGAAATCGTGGAACAGCCGACGGATGACGCTGACAAGCTGCGGGAGACGGTGGCGTACTACAAGAAACTCGGCTGCCTGACCGCCATTGATGATTTCGGCGCCGGTCACTCCAACTTTGAGCGCATCTGGAACCTTTCTCCGGACATCGTGAAACTGGATCGGAAACTGCTGAGCCGGGCCACCGAGGACGACAAGGCGCGGCAAATCCTCAACGGTATCGTTTCGCTTTTGCACCAGTCCGGGTGCCTGGTACTGCTGGAGGGCGTGGAGACACGGAATCAGGCCCTGATGGCCGTTGATGCGGGCGTGGATTTTGTGCAGGGGTTCTACTTCCGAAGGCCCAGCATCCTGCTGGAGGAGATATCAACCAGAGCGACAGACCTTGATCTCCTGCTCAACGAGTACAAAAGCCAGAGCCTGGTCACCAGAGATCCCACCCACCAATTGATCGACGCCTTCTCCGACGACTTCCACAAGGCCATCATGAGACTGAACAAAGGTGTCGACATGCAACAAGCCTGTCTGCGGCTGCTGGAACACCCCGCCGTTTCCCGGTGTTACCTGGTGGATGATAAGGGTGTTCAGATAGAGGATACCCTGGTCTCTGAAACCATGGCCGGTAGTCTGGACCCACGATTCCGCCCGCTGGAGAGCACCACCAGTGCAGACTGGTATCGTCAACAGTATCTGAGGAAGGCAATCGCGCAGCCGGAATTCCTGCAGGTTACAACGCCCTACCTCTGCATTACCGGCGCTTATATGTGTGTCACCCTGTCGCTGGGCTATTACTGCCAGGGGGAGCTGAGGGTGCTCTGCTGCGACCTGATCGCCAACTCAATCAACAACCTCAGGCAACGGGGCTGATGCCGTAAACCAGAGCAATGACCGCCACGGTCACCAAGCCAATGAAGATATTCATTGGCAGACCCACTTTCACGAAATCCATAAAGCGATAGTCCCCGGGACCGAACACCATCATATTTGTCTGATAGCCCAGGGGGGTGGCAAAACTCGCCGACGCTGCCATCATCACAGCGATCACGAATGGTTCGGCAGGCACACCGAGTGAACTGGTCATCGACAACACCACCGGAATAACCAGAACCGCTGCCGCATTATTGGTAATGACTTCGGTCAGCACCGACACAGTGAAGTACACAAGGAAGATGGTCAGCAAGGGATGACCGTTACTCACCCCCAGGATACCCTCGGCCATATATCCGGCAGCACCGGTCTGCTCCAGGGCCGCACCAAGGGCAAAAGAGGCCGCGATGGTCAGCACGACCGGAACATCCACCGCTTTCTGCGCCTGGCCAACGGAACAGCAACCACTGAGAATCATCAGGGCGGCGCCCATCAGGGCGGCGTTTAACATACTCAACAGGCCAAAGGCCGCCGATCCGACCAGCACCAGCAGGATACCCCAGGACAGCCAGGCACGGTCATGCCTTGGGGTCTCGGTTTCAAGGTCATTGATCAGCAGGAAGTCCTTGTTGTACCGCTGCCGGGTCACAAACGCCGGTCGGGCTTCCAGCAACAGCACGTCCCCGGGCTTCAGGCGGATGTTGCCCAGATTCCCCGATACCCGTTCACCGCCCCGGGCAACGGCCAGCACCACCGCACCGTAACGATCACGAAAGCGGGCATCACGAATCGTCAGGCCCAGCACTTCAGATTGCGGTGACAGTGCCGCTTCCACCAGGCGGCGTTCCGCACGATCCTTACTGAGACTCGGTTCGTCATCGTGCACGGAAGGCACAATACCATTGATCCGCAGCAGGTCTGAAATCGCCTGGGTATCGCCGGCGAACACAAGGCGGTCTCCACCTTGGAGCCGCTCTTCAGAGGGCACTGCGGTCACCACGCTACCGTCACGCTCGATCTCGACCAGATACAACCGCTCCAGCTCCCGCAAGCCGGCTTCCCCAACACTCCTACCAACCAGGGGGCCGTCGAAAGCAACCGCCACTTCCAGGGTAAATTCCCGCATGGAACCAAATTTTTGCTGGTCCTTACGGTCCGGAAGCACACGAGGCAGTACCAGCAGCATCAGCGAAATGCCAATGACCGCCACTGGCAAGCCCACTGCGGTGATGGAGAAAATCGAGAAGCCCTCTTCACCGGTCAATTCCCGGTATTGGCCGTTAACCACCAGATTGGTACTGGTGCCGATCAACGTCAGGGTGCCGCCGAGAATCGCCGAATAGCTGAGGGGAATCATCAGCTTGGAAGGAGAGATTCCAATTTTCCGGGACCAGGCGTGCACAGCCGGAATCATGGTCGCCACCACCGGTGTGTTGTTGAGGAAACCACTTAGGAGAGACACCGGCAACGCGATCCGTGCCTGGGCGGAACGGACACTCTTGGGCGAACGCAGAAGGTGGTGGACCACAAGGTCGACACCACCGGAATGATGAATGCCGGCCGCCACCACAAACATGGCGACAACCGTAATAAGACCGCTGTTGCTGAACCCCATCAGGGCCTGGTCAGCGGTGACGATACCACTGGCGCTCAGGACGACAAGCACCCCCATCATCACCAGATGAGGGCCAAACCGTCCTACACTCATGAGAATCAGCGCCAAGCCTGCCAGGCTCAACGCAAACCAGCCCTGCCAGTCCATACACCCTGCTTCCCTAAGTTAAAGGAGGCAGGATAACGGCTTTGCGGAATACAGAGAAAGAATAAAGGATGCTTTTTAAAGCACTCCCAGGAATATCAACCAGCAATATCCGCCATATTGCCGTAGGTTTCCAACCAGGAACGGCGATCCGACGCGCGCTTCTTGCCCAGCAACATATCCATGCGGCTGTCGGTATCGTCGCCCTCTTCGATGGTCAGCATCACCAGACGGCGGGTGTCCGGCGCCATGGTGGTTTCTCTCAGTTGGAGCGGATTCATCTCACCCAGACCCTTGAAGCGGGTCACGGAGATTTTGCCTCGGCGATTCTCCGCCGCCAACCGATCCAGAATCCCTTGTTTTTCATGCTCATCCAGGGCATAGAAGGTTTCCTTGCCCAGATCGACCCTATACAGCGGTGGCATGGCGACAAACACGTGACCCGCCGCAACCAACGGACGGAAATGCTTGACGAACAGGGCACACAACAAGGTAGCGATGTGCAGCCCGTCGGAGTCCGCATCCGCGAGAATACAGACCTTGTTATACCGCAAACCCGTCAGATCATCCGACCCGGGATCCACACCGATAGCGACAGCAATGTCATGCACTTCCTGGGAAGCCAGGATTTCTCCCGAATCCACTTCCCAGGTATTGAGGATTTTGCCCCGCAGCGGCATGACCGCCTGGAATTCCCGATCCCGGGCCTGTTTGGCGGACCCGCCGGCGGAGTCACCCTCAACCAGGAACAGTTCGGAGCGGTTGGTATCACTACCGGAACAGTCCGCCAGCTTACCGGGTAGCGCCGGGCCGGAAGTCACCTTCTTGCGGGCCACCTTTTTTGAGGCACGCAGCCGGCGCTGGGCATTGCTGATAAACAGTTCCGCCAGCATCTCGGCCACATCGGTGTGCTGGTTCAGCCACAGGCTGAAGGCATCCTTGACGACACCGGAAATAAACGCAGCGGCTTCCCGGGAAGACAAACGCTCCTTGGTCTGACCCGAAAACTGCGGTTCCTGCATCTTGAACGACAGCACGTAGGCACAACGCTCCCAGATGTCTTCCGGGGACAGCTTGACGCCACGGGGTAGCAGGCTGCGGAACTCACAGAACTCCCGCATGGCCTCAAGCAGACCGGTACGCAGCCCATTCACGTGGGTGCCCCCCTGGGCAGTCGGAATCAGGTTCACGTAACTTTCCATCACAGCCTCGCCGCCTTCCGGCAACCACTGTATCGCCCAGTCCACCGCTTCCTTGTTACCGGAGAAGCTGCCGGTGAACGGATCCAGCGGCATCGCCTCGATATCCGCCAGGGCGGTGCGCAGGTAATCCCGCAACCCTTCCTCATAACACCACTCGTCTTTTTCGCCGGTCTTTTCCTGAACGAAGGTCACCGTCAGGCCCGGACACAGGACCGCCTTGGCCCGCAAGTTGTGGCGCAGACGGCTGACAGAGAAATTGGGGCTGTCGAAATACTTCGAATCCGGGGTGAACTTCAGGCGGGTACCCGTGTTGCGCTTGCCGACGGTATCAATGGCTTCCAGCTCGGAGGCCTTTTCACCATCGGCAAACGTCATGCGATGTAACTGACCATCCCGCTTGATGGTTACTTCCAGGTGGGTTGACAAGGCATTGACCACGGACACCCCGACCCCATGCAGACCACCGGAGAAGTTGTAGTTGCCCTGGGAGAACTTGCCACCGGCGTGCAGACGGGTCAGGATCAGCTCAACGCCCGGCAGACCTTCCTCCTTGTGAAGATCCACCGGCATGCCTCGGCCATCGTCCTCGACACTCAGGGAACCGTCGGCGTACAACACCACGTCAATTCGGCGGGCATGGCCGGCCAGGGCTTCATCCACACTGTTATCGATAACTTCCTGCGCCAGATGATTGGGGCGACTGGTGTCCGTGTACATGCCCGGGCGTTTGCGAACGGGGTCCAGGCCACTCAGGACTTCAATAGCGTCGGCGTTATACTGTTGCTGGCTCATAAGCAGGAAGAGACTCCGCGGATTTGTTATCAAACTGGCCCATAGCTTAGGGATTCACGGAGAAAGATCAACGGTTGTTTTGTGCCCCGATGATGAACCCGGCGCAGGCGTGGTCCGGGCACGGTCGTCAGAGGGAGGATATCTAGCGTTTGCGGGTCATTGTCTCCATTCCGGCGCCAGACACCCGCACACGGTCCCAGGCATCCGGACTGACCGCGATGACCGCGCAGGGCGTAGTCAGCGCCTGCGTCACCATGGTACCGGCGGAAGGCTGCCTGACGTTGACCGCAAGTTCCAGCACACCATCGATGATGGCGGACGAATCCAGGGTAACCCCATAACCGCCTGTCGGTTTCTGACCCAATCCGACCAGTACCAGATGCTCCCGCTCAAAGTCCACGGTCGCCAGTGACTCCAGCGCCAGATTCTGGGCAGGCAAACGGGATAGCCGCTCAAGCTGGTCGTATCGCTCCACATAGACCACGCCAGGCGCCGTCAATCCACAATGGTCGGACTGCGTTACCTGGCGAGCCAGAGGGGCGCCCTCTGACGTTTCAGAGCGACTGACGGTGGCAGCACACCCGGCAAACAACAGGACGCTCACCACAAAACCCACCCTGGCATAACGTAACTTCAACGATCTGTCTCCACTTGGCGTACGGGCTCACCCTGTTCATCGGTTCCGGTTTTCAGGCGGTACCCTTCGAAACCGTACCGGGGCAGGCCCAGGGAGGCAATGGTGGGGCGCCTGAAGCTGGTGTTCAGTGTGACACCGGAGAGGGGTTCATCACCAATGACGATTTTTTCAGGAAGGCCGTTGACCGGGTATTCGGCGCAGGCTTCGCCGTTCTCGCAAATCAGTCCGTTGTTATCCATATCGGTGCCGGCCACCAGGAAATACTCACCTGGGTCCACTTCGTCGAATGCGAAACTGTACTGTCCCTCCGAGGCATTAACGACCGTTTGAGCAATAGTTTCCTGGCTGCCATCGGTACTGACCAGCAGTACATAGTGTCGACCAGCGTCCAGGTCCTCCGGAGAGTCACCGAATTGCAGGGTCACGGGAATGGTCAGGGGGCTGACCGTTTCCCCGCCGGCATTATCGATATATTCAATGACGATATCAGTACTGTAGGTCTGGGACTGATCCAGTCCTGTCGTATCCACCGAAACGGTGACCGGCTCGGAAGTATTTATTGCCTCCGCGTCCAGATCAATAAGCCATGGCGCCGAATCGGTGACGCCGGTAATCGAAATGTTTGCATTGGAGGGGAACTTGGCGAAGGTGAATTCCTGCTGGTTTATTACCCCATTGAACTGCAGGCTCGAGGGCCTGGCCGCCAGGATGGTTGAGGTATTCCCATCCAGAGCCGCGTCCACCGACTTGAGGGCGTCAATCATGCCAGCGCCATATTCCGTCTGATTGGGCGGTGGGTTAGTCAGTTGGCCGCCGACCAGAAACGTAAAGAAACGATCCGGTGTCATGGTCGGGTCCACGGATTTCATTAGAGCATAAACCCCAGACACGTGGGGAGCCGCCATGGACGTGCCCTGCAGGCCAGCATACCCGGGGACAAAGACGCCACCGTCATCCGTGCCCCAGGTGCTAATAATCAAATCAGCCTGACCGTCCTGATTGGCATCCCGGCTGGCATCACCTCCAGGAGCCACCAGGTCCACAGAAGGACCAATGTTAGAGTAGGAGGAGCGCTTACCCGCGCCATCCACCGCCCCAACACCCACGACGTTAGCAAAGGCCGCCGGATAGGTCGCCTCATCTGTGCCTTGATTACCGGCCGCCGCAACCACCAGTTTACCGGCGTCCGTCGCACTATTGACCGCCGCTTCCAGGCTCTGACTTGGCCCCAGCCCTCCAAGACTGAGGTTAATCACATCAATTTCACTACGGGTCGCCGCCCAGTTGATGGCATCAATCAGGTCCGCCGAATTGCCTTCTCCTCCTTCGCCAAGCACACGGACAGGCAGGATACGGGACCTGGGCGCCACACCAATCACGCCCGAGGTGTTATCCACCGCACCGGCGATACCGGCCACGTGGGTACCGTGGAAGCTACTGCTCTGGGCTTTACCATCACCGGGATCCGCCGGATTGGTATCCCGACCATTGGGATCCCCCCAGCGACTGTCGATATCCAGTTCGGCGGACACATAATCCATCACAACCGAACCAAGGGTGGTCACATTGGCATCAACATCCGGGTGCCACGCACCGCTGGACGCCGGCGTATTGCGGAACAACCCGGTATCCATCACCGCAATCCCGACATCCAGCCCGCCCTCGGGGGCCGCCTGCCAGGCCAGCGGCAACTGGATCAACGGATAGTTCCATTGCCGGGAGTACAATGGATCATTATCCGGCGTGACTTGTTGGGCGGTGTAAATGTAGTTGGGCTCGGCCACCTCGATGTCCGCACGCTCACCCAACTGCCTGATCCAGCTCAGGGTTTCCGTCCGCATGCTTTCCGAAGTTTGTGCCGACAACGCTGTAACCGGTTGCCCCGCGTTCCGGCGAACCCGCCATGAACGACCACCAAGATGACGTGCCTCAGCGGCAGACATCGCCTGAGCTACGGCAGGACCACCCTGCCCCCCCGCATTCTCTGATTTAAAGGTAACGACCGCTTCATCAACCAGGAAATCCGGTTCGGCGTAGCTGGTATTCATCACGCTGGCAGAACTCTCACTGGCCAGCGTCAGTACATACCGGAACGGCGCACCGCCAGAGGTGCTCAGTTCAATAAAATAGGCGCCCTCGTCAAAGCCCGTATCCAATACCGCAGTAATCGGCAGCGAACCGGAAGATTCACTGAGGGTGAGGACCGTTTGACCACTATCCGCATCAACAACCCTCAAGGTTCGCTGGGGAGGCAGAGTTCCTATCGGAAAATAGGACTGAGGTGACTCAAAAACCTGGAAACTGATCCTGTCCCCTTCAGAGAGTTCGGCAGCGTATATATCGATACGGTCAGTAAAATACTCAAAATTATCCGCGGTGTTGGTGTTATAGGTGCCTCGAGACGAACTCAGGTAACCGCCCACCACGGCGGTATTGGGCAGAGCCTGTGATGTGTTCCTTGAATCGTTATCTCCGGCCAGGCCCACCCGGATATCGTCTGCAGTATCCAGATCTACCCTGGTCCGACTCT
>JAKLLS010000038.1 GCA_022014155.1 Marinobacter sp.
TCAATCTTGATGGCCAGGGTAACCCGGTGTGGCTGCTTCTGGAGCTGACCTACAAATGTCCTCTCAAGTGCGCATTCTGCAGCAACCCAACCGATCTCGACGCCCATGACGACGAACTGACAACCGCCGAATGGAAAGCCGTGATCCACGATGCCCGCAAGATGGGCGCCATGCAGATCGGTTTTTCGGGGGGCGAGCCCACCTTGCGTAAGGACTTGGAAGAACTGGTCGCCGAAGCCAACGGCCTGGGGTATTACACCAACCTGATCACCTCCGGCATCGGCCTTACCCGCAAGCGGCTGGAGAACCTGAAAAAAGCCGGTCTTCGTCATATCCAGCTCGGGTTCCAGTCAAGCGATCCGCAAACGGCCCACTGGCTTGCCGGTGTTGACTGCTACGACAGGAAAATCAACATGGCCCGGGAGATCAAGGCCCTTGGTTTTCCGATGGTCCTGAACGTTCCAATCTCCAGCCTCAATATCCACCAGGTGCCGGAGATCATAAACCTGGCCGCCGACATCGGCGTTGAATACCTGGAACTGGCCAATGTGCAGTACTACAACTGGGCCCTGGTGAACCGGGACCAACTGATGCCCACCCGGGAAGCTCTGGAAACAGCCGAGGCCCAGGTCGCCGAGGCTCGCGGGAAGCTCGGCGACCGGATGACCATTTTCTTTGTCATCCCCGACTACTACGAAGGCCGCCCCAAGGCCTGCATGAATGGCTGGGGCAGCATCCACCTGACCATCGCACCGGACGGTGTGGTGCTGCCCTGTTCGCAGGCCCGCTCCCTGCCCGGCCTCGACTTTCCCAGTGTCCGCGACCATGACCTTGGCTGGATCTGGCACGAGTCAGAGAGTTTCAACCTGTATCGGGGGGACAGCTGGATGAAGGAGCCCTGCCGCAGCTGTTCGGAAAAAGAGCAGGATTTCGGCGGCTGCCGCTGCCAGGCCATGCTGCTGACCGGCGATGCCGCCAATGCGGATCCTGCCTGCAGCAAATCGCCCGATCACCACATCGTCCAGGATGCCGTGGCCAAAGCACTTGCCACAAAGCAGGATCACGACAAGCTTATCGCCCGCGATGTGGGCTGGGTGCCAACGGAGGTCTGACATGAGCTGGACATTGATGGACATCGCCCTGCGTTGGCTCCACATCGTGTTTGCATTGATCTGGGTTGGCCATAACTACGCCAATGTGGTCAAAACCCCGAGGTTCATTCCCTTACGTATTGATCCCGATGAGGAGAACGAACGGTCCTCCGACCTGACCCGACGCATGCACCAGGAACACGGCACCTTCCGCTATGCATCCCTGGTGGTACTGGTCTCTGGCGCCCTGATGCTCTGGAACCGCGGCATTCTTGATGACGCCCTGATGCTTCAGGGCCACCATGCGGTTATCGGCATCGGCGCCTGGATCGGCGTTATCATGGTGCTGAATCTCTGGCTCGTACTCTGGCCCCATCAGAAGAAAGTACTGGGTTTTGTGCCGGCACCGGCCGCAGAGCGCATCCGCTGTTCACGAATCACATTTTTATCATCCCGGACCAACACCATCCTCTCTTTCCCGCTGATTTTCTTTATGGCGGCCGGAAGCCATGGGCTGGCGCTGTTCTGATGAGCTGTACGGGGCAGACCCATAACTTCGCCGCAGGGCCCGCCACCTTGCCGCCGGAGGTACTGGAGCGGGCGCGGGCAAGCCTGGTCAACTGGCAGGGGCTGGGGTATTCGTTGCTGGAAGCGCCATTCACCGGCGATGAGTTCAGGGCTCTGATGGATACCACCCGGCATCAGGTCAAGACGGCGCTGGCAGTGCCCGACCACTATCAGGTGGTGTTTCTGCAAGGTGGCGCGTCTGCCCAGTTCTCGCTGGTTCCCTTGAATCTACTGCCGCCAACGGCCACCGCCGGCTACGTTGAAACTGGCCACTGGTCGGCAAGGGCACTTGAGGAAGGGGGTCGGTATGGCCGTATTCAAGTGGTCGCCAGCAGTCGGGGCAGCGGGTTTGATCGTGTACCCACCATGTCTGAATGGGCACTGGATGAAAGCCTACACTATTGCCACATAACGCCCAACGAGACTGCAAATGGCGTCCAGTTCCCCGGAGACCCGGATTGCGGCGACATCCCGCTGATTGCGGATATGACGTCCGAGTTCCTGTCACGCCCCGTTGATATCGAACGCTATGGCATGATCTACGCCGGCGCCCAGAAGAACCTGGGCCCCACCGGACTGGTTATCGCCATCATTCGGGAGGATATGCTAGGGCAGGCACGGCCGGAAACCCCGACGGTCTTCAACTACCAGGCACAAATTGAACGCCAGAATCGCATTAACACACCCCTGATGTTCGGCATTTACCTGGTTCACCTGATGCTTGACTGGCTGGAAGAACAGGGTGGCGTCAAGGCTATCCATGCCCGCAATATCGCCCAGAGCCAGGCGATCTATCGCATCATCGACGAAGACGACTTCTTTTACTGCCCGGTGACTCCAGAGTACCGCTCCATCATGAACGTGTGTTTTGGCATAAGGGATCAACGGCAACAGCAACGGTTCCTTTCCGAGGCTCACGCATCGGGGCTGGCCAACCTGGCCGGACACAGCCACGCCGGAGGGCTCCGTGCCAGCCTCTATAACGCCCAGCCAGACGCCGCAGTGGCCGCCCTGGCCTCCTTCATGAACCAGTTCCGCCAGCGCCATGGATAGCCTTGTTACCAACCCGACCAGTGCCCGGGAACGGGCATTCCTGAGGGCCTGCATCCATGCCCGCAACCCCCTGCCCGACTGGAAACGCCTGGCGCAGCACGCATCCCCCATCAACTGCATGGGCCTGTCGTTCCCCAACCGCCTGGGCATTGCCGCTGGTTTCGATCGTTCCGGAATACTGGGCCGGAATGCCGGCAACCTGGGGTTTGGTGCAATTGAACTGGGCAGCTGGACGCAGGAGAACTGGCCGAACCACCTCCCTGCCCGCCGCCCCGAAGTATTACTGGATACCCGACTGGGGGTCCGGTTGGCGGCCACGGCCCCCGAATCACCAGAGCAGGAAACCGGGCAACTCGTTCATCTGCTTGAAAGGGCCTGGCTTACAGCGGACTACCTGACTATAGCTCCTGGCTGGCTTCAGCAGCCAGTTCCCTTCCGGCAGCTTCACGCCAATCTGATCCGATTGCGGGACGCCCAGCAGGCACTGGAAAGAAAAACCCGGAAATTCTGCCCCGTTGTTTACAAGCTGCGTGTGAAACCGGGGAATGAAGATGTCTGCAACCTCGTGCCCTACCTCGCTTGCCAGGGCGTTGATGGCATCCTGATCAGCTTTGATTTCGGTAAACCGGTCAACTATGCCCAATTCAGCCAATGGCGGGACCCGGACCTCCAGGCCAGTACCTGCCGCACCATCGAGGCCTGTCGACGCCACATCAAAGGAACATCAGCGTTACTGACCAACGGCGGCGTACTGTCGCGCCAGAACTATCTGGACCGACTTCACGCCGGCGCAGATCTGGTGCAGCTACACAACGCACTGGTGTTCGAGGGGCCGGACATTGGCTGGAAGCTCAGTCAATGAACTGAGCCACAGGCTCACTGGGGCACCTGGCCGGGCGGCTCTGGAGTCATCATCACCGGCTGAAGATAAGCTGAGTCATTCCCGGCTTGCCGTACCAGTATCCGTTGCAGGGGGGCGCCTCCACCAATTGCAGCGGATCCGTATCCGGTGTTTCACCCCGACGCACCTGATCAAACCGCATCACCACTTCATCCATTCCCTGATGCTCCGGGCTAAGGCGAACCGTTGATACGCCCATGCGCTCCATCTCCGGCAGTTCCCGCATCAGGTCATATCGGGAGCCTGAAAGGGTAGAAATACCGTTCAGGCGGAACAGTTGCTGAGACTCCCGGGAGCGCAGCTCCATACCGTCCGGATGCTCCAGACAGCGAAATTCACAGTTATCCTTGGGCAGGTTGTAATGGCGTGCAGTAAAACAACGGGAGGACCAGGCCAAAGGCAGGAAGCCCCAGGCGAACACTTCCGCTGGCAAGTCCAGGCCTTCTTCTTTCAAGCCCTTGATGAGCTTATCCAGAGTTTCCTTCCCCAGCTCCACCGGCAGGTTCCAGCCCTTCAGGCCCTGCTTTGCCAGTACCTTGAGCGTGGCCACATTGTATACGTTCATGGAGGGGCCAGTAACAAATGGAATTCCGTTACCGATAGCCACCTGCATGGCGCTCTGGTCATTGGCTTCCACCATGAACTCGTTCTGATCGCAAATTCGCCGCAAGCGGCGAAGGTCCGCCTCAGACTCAATCAGAGTCTGGGTAGAAAGCACGACCTCTTTGCCACAGGCTTTCAGATCGCGGGCCAGATCGAACCAGTCATCGGGTTTCAGTTCCCGCCGGCGTGAGCACACGGCTTCTCCCAGGTAGATGGTATCCACCGGCCACTCCGCGGCCTTGCCGTAGAAATCGAAAACCGTCTGTTTGGACCAGAACCACAGAATCGGCCCAAGTGAGAGTTTCATCATACCGAGTTAAACCTTATTTCCACTTACGGTGGTAGGCGCCCAGGGTGGTCAGGCCGCCTTCGGAGAGGCTGGAGAGTGTGTTCCGCCAGCTGGATTCGACCGTGAAGTCATCCGGAGTGACGTTCAGGTGATCCAGAGCCTGTCGCCAGGTGCGCGCCACATCCGCGATGTAGGCGGGACTGCGCTGGCGGCCCTCAATCTTCACGGCACTGATACCCAACGACTTCAGCTCCGGCAGCAGGCCCATCGTGTTCAGACTGACCGGTTCCTCAATGGCGTGGTACACATTTCCCTCGACCTCAAAACGGCCCTTGCACAGGGTCGGGTAGCCAGCGGATTCGCCCTCGCCATAGCGATCAATCAACACATCATTGAGACGGGACTCCAGCCCCTGGGCCGTTTCCTCCCAACGCACAGCCTTGGCCGGCGAGCAGGCGCCGCGAGTATTGGGGGATTCGTCCGTCAGGTAGGACGACAGATAACAACGGCCTTCGGCCATAATGCACAGGCTGCCGAAGGCGAAGACTTCCAGCTCCACAGGGCTGTGCTTTGCCACGCCCCGGACCTGGTCCAGGGACAACACTCGTGGCAGGACCGCCCGACGGATATCGAAGGTATCCTTGTAGAATTTCAGGGCTTCGTAACTTGTGGCAGAACCCTGCACAGAAAGGTGCCGGGGAATATGCGGGTATTTATTGGCGGCGTAATCCAGCAGGCCCATATCGGCCAGGATAATGGCATCCACGCCCAGGCCTGCAGCACGATCTACCGCGGATTTCCAATGCTCCCAACCATCTGGCTGCGGATAGGTATTGATCGCACAGAATACTCGGCTGCCTTTGGCGTGGGCATAGTCGATGCCTTCGCCTGCGCGTTTATCATTGAAGTTCAGCCCCGCAAACTGGCGGGCATTGGTGCTGTCGCGGAAGCCGAAATAGACAGCATCCGCACCATTGTCCACGGCGGTTTTCAGGGCGGGCAGACTGCCGGCCGGGCATACGAGTTCCATGGCTTTCTCCACTGCAATAGTGCAGCTACCATACCGCCACCCCCGCAGGAAGTGCCTTGACCTTTATCAGCGCTCCGTCAGTCTTCGGCGAACAATAAACTAAATGCCGACATACATCCCGTGGATCAAACCCCGCGTCCCCGGATTACCCGCAGCAGAATGACCACTATCGCAATCACCAGAAGAATGTGAATAAAACCGCCCATGGAGTAAGAAGTCACCAATCCCAGAACCCAAAGCACTAACAGAACAATAACAAGTGTTTCCAGCATGGCTATGTACCCCTGTTGTCCCACCGTCGAACCACGGCAATGTGAACACGTGGCTCGGGTGGACTGACCATTCCTAGTTCTTGCTGAAGAATTCCTTAACCTGCTTTTCAGCCTCATCGCGGGTTATGGCATAGCGTTCCTGAACCAGGCCCGCAAGCTTTTCCTGACGGCCTTCTGCCGCAAGCAGCTCATCTTCTGTCAGCTTGCCCCAGACCAGCTTTGCTTTGCCGACCTGTTGCTTCCACTTACCTTTCATTTCATCAACACTGAATAAGCTCATGATCTCGCCTCCTTTGGTTATGACTTCAAGACGAGATTAGTGTGTTGCCATGGCCCGGTCTGTTCGCTGGCACACCAAAGGCGCGCAGCTCTGCGTTCTGTCATTTATTCAGATAATGCGTGAAAACCTCTGACTTGCTCCCTCCTTGCGATACAGATCAAAGATCTGGCAAATCGCACGAATCAGCAGCCGGCCGGCGGGTTGAACCCGGAGTGCATTACCGTCATCCGCAATCAGCTCATCCTGAATCATTGGCTTCAGTCGGTTGAGCTCATCGCCAAAGTAACGGTCAAAGTCCTCTCCCCATTCACTGGAGAACTGTTGCCGATCCAACCGGAACTGGCAGATCAGCTGACCGATAACCCAGCGGCGAATGCGGTCGTCCCGTGTCAGGTTAACGCCCTTGGTAATGGCGAGCTGGCCGGCATCAATGGAGGCTTCCCAGGCGGGAAGGTCGTGGTTGTTCTGGAAATAGGCATCATCGGTCTGGCCGATGGCGGACACGCCCAGGGACACCAGGTCACAATCGGAATGGGTGGTGTAACCCTGGAAATTCCGGTGCAAACGCCCTTCACGCTGGGCCACTGCCAGGCTGTCGTCGGGCTTGGCAAAGTGATCCATGCCGATATATTCATAACCCGCCTCCAGCAATCGATTGATGGTGTTGTGGAGGATGGTCAGCTTTTGCTGCGGCGTCGGCAGTGTTTCAGCCAGAATCCGGGTCTGCGGATAGAACCGGTCTGGCAGGTGAGCGTAGCTGAACACCGAGAGCCGGTCCGGCGACATTTCAATGACCGCCTCCAGGGTTTCGGCAAAGCTTTCCGGTGTCTGGTGGGGCAAGCCATAGATAAGGTCCAGGTTGATGGAGCGGAAGCCTATATGGCGAGCTTCATTCAATACGGCCTCGGTCATTTCACGGGGCTGAATGCGATTTACGGCCTTCTGCACCTTGGGGTTCACATCCTGCACCCCCAGGCTGATTCGGTTGAAGCCCAACTGCCACAACGTGGAAAGGGTATCCTGGTCCACCTCCCGCGGATCAATCTCTACGCTGTAGTCACGATCTTCACCGGTCTGCAGGTTGAACAGTTCACCATAACCCGCCATCAAATGCGCCATGACATCGTTCGGTAGGAAGGTAGGGGTGCCGCCGCCCCAGTGCAATTGCTTGACCGGTCGGTCCGCGCCGAAAAGCCTGGACTGTATGGCAGCTTCCTTCAGCAATCTTTCCACGTACGGGATGGCCTTGTGGCGCTGCTTGGTGATCACCTTGTTACAGGCACAGTAGTAGCAAAGATGGGCACAGAACGGCAGATGGGTGTACAGGGACAGAGGCCGGCCACTGGCCTTGCTCCGTGCCGCCGCCTTCACCATGTCTTCCACCGGGTAGTTCTGGTTGAATTCCACAGCCGTCGGATAGGACGTATAGCGCGGACCACTCAGGTCATAACGCCTGATCAGCGCTTCATCCCAGATAAATTCCGGGAGGGTGGATTCAGTAGATATAAATGTGGGAGCGGAAACCATAGCAGGAACTCTGAACGTCAAAATGGGGGAAAGCCGGGAACAGTCGCCATGTTATGGCAATCTGGCCTGCCACATCTTGATGTGGGTCAGCTCACCGATACCCGAATTTTATCAACCTCCTGCCTGAACCACCCTTGTGCCCTTGGCGTATCCCGACTACCCCCTTTGGGGAATACCTGTATCTACCGGAGCAGTAATTCCGACCGTGCCAACGGCATGCTGGCACGGCTGGAACAACTCTGAGCAAAGGTTCTCCCGGCCCCCTTATTGCGGACGAATGCGTTTCTCGCTTTCCGGGTCGAAGAATACAACCTTACGCATATCGAACATCAGATCGGCTTCCTCGCCCCAGTTCACCGGGTGCTCCGCATCCAGCCGGCACTGCACATCCTTATTGTTCAGGCGGATAACGGCGAGCACATCCGGCCCGGTCGGTTCGGTGACCTCCACCGTAAAGCGACCGCTGGTCACCATCGGATGATCTGCCTTATGATCGTCGGGCTGGCTTATATGCTCCGGGCGGATGCCAAGCACCACCCGCTTACCGGCCCAGCTCTCCAGATACGCTGGCACTGGCAGAGCCAGTGTGCGGCCATCGCTACCTTTAACCGTAACTGACAGGCCGGTCTCCGCCCGTTCGATCTCCACGTCAATAAAGCTCATGGAAGGCGACCCCATAAAACTGGCAACGAACAGGTTCTCCGGGGTGTCGTAGACTTCCTTTGGTGTGCCCAGTTGCTGCAACTCGCCGTCCTTGAGCACGGCAATCCGGTCCGCCAGGGTCATGGCTTCTATCTGGTCATGGGTGACGTACACAATGGTGGTTCTCAACCGCTGGTGCAGCTTCTTGATCTCGGTGCGCATCTCCACCCGCAGTTTGGCGTCCAGGTTGGAAAGCGGTTCGTCGAACAGGTAGATTTTCGGCCGTCTGGCCAGCGCGCGCCCCATGGCTACCCGCTGCTGCTGACCACCGGATAGCCGGGCAGGCTTTTTATCCAACAGCGCGGATATCTGCAGCAGGTCAGCCACACGCTCCACCTCCTGACGGATTTCCTCTTTTGGCATACCGCGAATTTTCAGGCCGAAGGCGATGTTCTCGCGCACCGACATGGTGGGATAGAGCGCGTAAGACTGGAACACCATGGCAATATCCCGATCCTTCGGTTCCATGCCCGAGATGTCTTTGCCATTCACCACTATCGACCCACCGGTAATGGATTCCAGGCCGGCAATGCTGTTCATCAGCGTGGATTTGCCACAGCCCGATGGTCCGACCAGGGTCAGGAATTCACCGGATGCGATGTCAATGTTGATGCCCTTGAGGGTCTCGTCCAGGGCCCCTGTGTAGGTCTTGCGGATGTCCCGCAGTTCAAGTTGTGACATTGTTGTTTTACCCCTTAACCGAGCCGGCCGTCAGGCCGCGTATAAAGTACTTGCCTGCCACGATGTACACCACCAGCGTTGGCAGGGCGGCGATCATGGCGGCGGCCATATCCACGTTGTATTCCTTCACCCCGGTGCTGGTGTTCACCAGATTGTTCAGGGCCACCGTTATCGGCTGGCTGTCGCCACTGGCGAAGACCACCCCGAACAGGAAGTCGTTCCAGATCTGGGTGAACTGCCAGATCAGCGACACCATGAAAATCGGCGTGGACATGGGCAGCAGGATGCGGAAAAAGATGGTGAAAAAGCCGGCACCATCCAGTCGGGCGGCCTTCACCAGGGCGTCGGGTATGGCCACGTAATAGTTACGGAAAAACAGCGTGGTGAACGCCACGCCGTAGATCACGTGGACCAGCACCAGACCGGCGGTGGTGTTCGCCAGGCCCAGCTTGCCCAGGGTTGCCGCCATGGGCAGCAGCACAACCTGGAATGGTACAAAGCAGCCAAACAGCAGCATGCCGAACATCAGGTCGGAGCCCTTGAACTTCCACTTGGACAAAACGTAGCCATTGAAGGCGCCCAACAGCGTGGAAATCAGTACCGCCGGCACCGTCATCTTGAACGAGTTCCAGAAATAGCCACTCACCCCGTTGCATTGCACACCGGTGCAGGCCTCGGACCAGGCCTTGGTCCAGCCCACGACCGTCCAGTCGGTCGGCAGGGCCAGCAGGTTGCCGGTACGGATATCCATGGGTGTCTTGAAGCTGGTGATCAACATAACGATCAGCGGAATCAGGTACACCAGGCATGCCAGTAGCAGCACCCCGTAGATGGCAATGCGGCTGGGGCGAAAGCCGGTACGAATCACATCAGTCATGGCGCTTCTCCCTCAGTTCGGAATACAGGTAAGGCACCAGCAGTGCGAGAATGGCGCCCAGCATCAGCATGGCGCTGGCGGAACCCAGGCCCATCTGGCCGCGGGTGAAGGTGTGGGCGTACATGAATACTGCCGGCAGGTCGGTGGAGTAACCCGGGCCACCCGCAGTCATGGCCATCACCAGGTCGAAGCTCTTGATGGCGATGTGGGCCAGCACCATCACCGAGCTGAAGAACACCGGCCGCAGGGAGGGCAGGATAATTTTCCAGTAGATGACCGGCAGGCTGGCACCATCCACCCGGGCGGCGCGAATGATGGACGAATCAACGCCTCGCAGGCCGGCCAGGAACAGGGCCATGACAAAGCCGGAGGCCTGCCATACGGCCGCCATCACAATGGTGTAAATGGCAAAGTCGGAATTCACCAGCCAGTCGAAGCTGAAGGAGCTCCATCCCCAGTCGTGCATCAGCTTTTCCAGGCCCAGGCGCGGGTTCAGGATCCAGCGCCAGACCGTGCCGGTCACAATCATGGACAGCGCCATGGGGTAGAGATAGATGGTGCGGATGGCGCCTTCCTGACGGATGCGCTGGTCCAGGAAAATGGCCAGCACCACACCAATCAGCAAGCATATGCCGATGAACAGCCCGCCAAAGATGGCGAGATTCCGGGACGCGACCAGCCAGCGTTCGCTCTCCATCAGCTTGGCGTACTGCGCAAGGCCGACAAAATCGTAACTGGGCAGGAAGCTGGAGTTGGTAAACGACAGAACGCCCGTCCACAGCATGTAGCCATAGATGCCGATGCCAATCAGTATGAAAGTTGGCGCCACCACAAGCTTGGGTAGCCAGCGCTGCAGGCCATCCATCAGGCCAGACGGTGCCTTGGCCACCCCGGCAGGGCGACTTTGAGTGTGTTCCATGAGAATTCCCCCGAATAAACCCGAAGGCCGCCCGGCCGGCGGCCTGGTGCGACATTACATTGCGGACTGGATGGCGGCTGCCAACTGGTCCGTAGCTTTTGCCGGGTCCGGGTTGTTGGAGTTAACGAAGTTGGTGACCACATCGAAGATCTGGCCCTGGATGTAGCTGGTGGTCGCCAGGCCATGGGAGAAGCTTGGCACCAGGCCGCCATCTTCGGCGCTGGCCTTGAACGTCTCCATCGACGCCTGGGCACAGGCATCAAACGCGCTCATATCCATATCGGTACGAACCGGGATGGATCCCTTATTCTGATTGAACAGGGTCTGGAATTCGGGTTCCAGAATGGTACGCGCCAGATCCTTCTGTGCCTGGATGTCCTCATCTTCTGTCAGGCTGAACATGGCGAAGGAATCCACGTTAAAGGTGAACTGCCCCGTGGTGCCCGGAGCCGGCGCACACAGGTAGTCTTCGCCCGGTGTCAGTTCCGCAGCGCTGAATTCACCCTTGGCCCAGTCCCCCATGATCTGCATGGCTGCCTCACCACGAATCACCATGCCGGTGGCGGTGTTCCAGTCGCGGCCAGCGGCATCGTCATCCACGTAGCTCATTACCTTGGCGAACTGTGTGAAGACCTCTTCCATCCTGTCGCTGTTAATCACGTTCATGTCGTGGTCGACAAACGCCTTGCGATAATCATCGGGGCCCAGTTGTGCGAGTGCCACCGCATCGAACACGGTCGCGTCCTGCCAGGGCTGGCCACCGTGCGCCAGGGGAATGTACCCCTCGGCCTGGAGCTTGTCGGCCACTTCGAAGAACTCGTCCAGCGTGGTGGGAACCTCAACGCCGACATCGTCCATCACCTCCGGGTTCACCCATAACCAGTTCACCCGGTGCACGTTCACCGGCACAGCCACGTACTCCCCTTCATACTTCATGACATCGGAAATCCGGGGCGGAATAAGCTGGTCCCAGTTTTCGGCATCGGCAACACTGTCCAGGCTGGTCAGAAAGCCCAGTTCCGCCCATTCACGAATGTCCAGGCCCTTGATCTGCGCTGCCGCAGGCGGGTTACCGGAGACGGCGCGGGTTTTCAGTACCGTCATGGCGGCTTCACCGCCACCGCCGGCCACCGCAAAATCTTTCCAGCTGTGGCCCTGCTCTTCCATCATTTCTTTCAGGGCCGCAGCGGCCCGCGCTTCACCACCGGCGGTCCACCAGTGCAGAACCTCGACTTCACCGGCCTGGAGGGCCGCTGCTGGCATCAGGGCGGCAGACACCGCCAAAGCAGTAAGATGACGCTTGAACGTATTCATAATGACTCCTTGTTTTTGTAATGGAGACGCTTGTCAGTAATCAGAACCAGACTTCCATCTGGGTACCAAAGGTCCACTGGCTGCCGCCAAAGTCTTCCTGGCCGAGGGCATCACCGCCATCAAAACGGTTAAGCTCGTCGTCCCATGTGGAATAGCTGGCAAACACACGGATTTCAGGGCGGTTCCAGAAACCGCCAACCTGTGGTTTGAAGGTTGGCGCAATGGTGAAGCGGGCGTAGTCGCCATCCACGTCCTCGCGCCCTTCGTAGCCTTCCGGATTCAGGTCCATCACCTGCCAGGAGGCCTCATACTGCATCTCGAAATTAGCGCCCAGTTCATTGGCCAGACGGGTGTTGAAGGTCAGCCACTGGTATTCATCCCCTTCCACATACCGGTCCTTGCTGGTTTCCGCCAGGATCGCCGGGGCGATACGCCAGTTATCACTCAACCGGGTGGTACCGTAGGCAGCCACACGGGTGCTGGCCGCGTCTTCATGCAGGTTGCCATCGGCGCCGAGGTTCTTGACCTCCGCCCCCAGGCCCTGGCCGTGCAGCAGCGCCACCTTGAAGTTGCCATCGGAGATCCCGAAGAAGCTGTCACCGTGGTAGGCCAGCATGGTTTGCACCCCCGTATCGGCCGCTTCCATAACGCCTCCGACAATACGCTCATCGTTATCAGCGGCGGACATGCCATTGATCAGCCACTGAATGTTGCCGAAGTAGTTGTTCGCGGTGAGGATCAGGTTGTCGGTGTCGGACTCGCCGTCGGTGGTGTCAGGGTCGGAGGGAAAATCCTGGAAGCTGCGGCCATAAAAGGAAAAGTTGGACTTCACCGACTCGCTGAAGGCCACGTCGTAGATACCGGCGCCGGTGCCCCCCAGGAAGACGATATCGCTATCGAGCCAGTGGATGTCAAAGTCGAGGTCCCGATCAAAGCGTTTGCCGGCCCAGATCGAGGCATCTTCGAAAATGCCAGTGAAGCTGGCAAGGTCGCTGAATTCGACATAGGCCTGGCGCACGTTCACGGCGCCGTCGCCGGCGGTCCAGTCGTTGCTGGAGGTGGTGGAGTCGGCAATCATCAGGCGGTAATGGGCCTTGGTGCCGTTATCCGCCACAGTCTTGTAGTTGAGGATGGCTTCCAGGTAGGTATCCGGTTCGTTACCCAGCCGGCCCACGGCACCGCCGACGGATCCGGCGGGAGTCAGGTACGGGCCGCCAGGGGCGCTTTTGCCATCGCTGTTGAGCAGCAGTCCGGAGCGGGCATAGGTGTTGAAGGAAAAGCCTTCGTCACCCCGGGCATAGGGTTCAACCTCTGCCAACTTCTGCTCCAGGGCTGACAGACGGTCTTCCACGGTTTCCTGAGCCAGTGCCTGGCTGGCAAACACCCCCAGTGATGCTACGCCCACGGCGACCGCCAGTCGGCGACCAGCGATGGCATTGTTGGGCCAGGCAGCGGGATACGGTTTACAGGTATTCATTATGACTCCTTGTTTTTGTTTTATTGGTAACATCAGAGTCTATGGCAATACCCGAAAGGGGAACGTATCAAACGGAAAGGCCCATGTAACAATGCTGTTACATGGAAAATTCAATGTCGGGGTAGTGTGAGAGTCACGTCCAGGCCGCCCCCGGGGCAGTTGGCTATCGCAAGATCGCCGCCATGAGTCTGGGCAATGTTGCGGGCAATCCCAAGGCCAAGACCATGCCCCTTCCGGTGCTCCTGACCGAGGCGATAGTAGGGCTCGAAAATCCGATCAAGCTCCGCCTCCGGAATTCCCGGCCCATGATCCCTGACATGAATGGTGAGCTGTTCAGGGGAGTCCTCCACGCTGATGGTCGCGGTCTCCCCGTACTTGATGGCATTGTCCACCAGATTGCCCAGGCAGCGTTTCAGCGCCAGGGGTTTGCCCCGGTACGCGGCACAGCCCCCCTCCACGACAACCGCAGGGCTGTCCCCCGTGTAGGCGTCCGCCATTCGACGCAACATGCCATCAATATCGACAAGCTCAACATTCTCATGAATGTCTGTGTCCTTCATGCTCTGCAGGGCACCTTTTACCAGCAATTCCAGTTCCTGCAGGTCACTTTCAAAGCGCTCGCGGATGTCTTCGTCGTCAATAAGATCGGCTCGCAGGCGCAGCCTCGTTATCGGGGTTTTCAGGTCATGGGAGATTGCGCGAAATAATTGGTCACGGTCGCTGATGTAACTTTGCAATCGCCGGCGCATGGCGTTGAAACCCCGGGTAACCGCGACAATTTCAGCGCTGCCCTGCTCCTGCAATGGCGGCTGGTATTCGTCCAGTGGCAGATCCCGCGCCGCCTTGGCCAGCTTACGCAACGGCCGGGTCTGGCGGCGCACCAGCCATGCCAGCACGGGAAACAGTACGCCGATCATCACCAGGATAAAGACAATCTGCTGGCCGGGGATGCTTTCGTCATCCAGCGACACATAGGGCGCCGGCAACAACGAAGCCAGATACAACCACTCGCCTTCGGCCACTTCCACCTGAGTAACCAGAACCGGGGGCTTGATGGGCTCCAGGGTCAGTGCGTAATGAGCCCAGGATCTGGGTAACGCATCCAGTGGCAGCTCGGTATTGAGGATTCGCAGGTCATCGGGGTGAACAAATTCAACATGCAGGTTGGTTGATTTGCCCAGCCGACTCCGGAGCACCGCCTTGACTTCCTCTGTGACCAGTTGCTTGCGCTCACTGTCTGGCAGCGCACGCATATTGATGCGCTTGTCATTGAGGGAGACAAAAAAGCGGGAGCCCCCCATATCCCTTAGCTGATCCAGCACAATATGCCGGTATTGCAGCGGCAGGGACTTGAAGAACTGTGTGGTTGCCGCGGCGGAAGACGCGAGGTTGCGAGTGGTGCTGACCAGCCCCTCCACTTGCTGGGCCCGGAAGGTGCCTACCCAGATCACGCTTGAGACCACCTGGGCAACACCCATGGCCAACAGCGTCAGCAGCAGGATCCGGCCTAGGAGCGACGAAGGCACAAGACGCCATGCCTTGCGGCCTGCCTCGGCCGGCCCGGTATTATTCCGCGACATAGGTCACCGTCGCGGCCAGCAGGTAACCGGCCCCACGCACGGTCTTGATCAGCCGTGGATTACGCCCCTGATCCCCCAGGCGCTGGCGCAGGCGGCTGACCGCCACATCCACAACCCGGTCCAGCGGCATAGACTCGCGGCCGCGGGTCACACCGGAAATGGTGTCACGGTCCAGCACTTCATTGGGGTGAGCGAGGAAAAGCTGTAACAGCGCAAAGTCGGCGCCGGACAGCGCAGTGGTGCTTCCCTGCTCCGAGATGAGCTCGTGGGCCAGGGTGTCCAGCCGCCAGCGATCAAACCGGACAAACCTGGGATTGTCCGTTCGGGTGAAACTCGAGCGCCGCAACAGAGCCTTGACCCGGGCCTGTAATTCACGGGCACTGAACGGTTTGGCCAGGTAATCATCGGCACCAATTTCCAGGCCGACGACCCGGTCGGTTTCATCGGAGCTCGCCGTCAGCATGATGATGGGCACCTGCGAATGCTCACGGATCTCACGGCAAAGCGTAAAGCCGTCATCCCCGGGCAGCATGACATCGAGCACAATCAGGTCTACCCGTGACTGCGCCAGCTGTTGGCGCATGCTATCGCCCTCAGCGGCTGTCATCACATCGTAGCCAACCCGGGACAGGTGTTCTTGCAATAGCTCGCGTATCGCCAGGTCGTCGTCCACGACCAGGATCGACGCTTTTACATCAGACATTGGAAGACCTTTCTTGTTATTCAGGCGTGCCAGCATAGGGCTAAACACTGTGGGGCAAAAGCCCCAGCACGCTCACGGCGGTCCAATTTCACACGCCAGCATCAGTGCCCAGAATTCGGAGAAATCATTCACCACCACATCGGGTTTGTCGGGATGCTTATGGGTTCCGGGAAAGATCTTGTTGAGCCAGGGCTGATCCCACTGCGCCCCGTTAAAGAACACGGAGGTCATGCCTGCCCGTTTGGCCGCTATCACATCCGTGGTGCTGTCCCCGACATACCAGACACTGGGATCGGGAGGATAATCCAGTTTCTGCACCGCCAGCAATAACTGGTCAGGATGGGGCTTGCGCAGCGGCGTGTCATCACCGCAAACGTCCACTTCAAAAAGTTCCGTCCAGCCGGTCTCTTCCACCGCCGCCAGTTCGTGCTCGAAAAACTCCCGGTCCCGGTTGGTAATCACCCCCACCTGGATGTCCAGACGGCGCAACCCTTCCAGCACCTCCCGCACCTTCGGTTCAAATGCCTTTACCGTGCCATAGTGCTTCCGGTAGTGATGGTTGAACACTCTGTGAGCGATCTGCTTGGCTTCGTGATCCTCACCAAACAGCACCTCGAAAATATCGGTACGGGAAATCTTCCGGTCAGCTTTCACCTTGGGGTGCAACCTTGCAAACTCCCGGACATAGGCAACGAGTTTGACGTCCTCCGGCGTCTTGCTGTCCTCCGGAGCCACCATCCGGTCCATCAGTTCGAGCTTGTGGAAATCCGGCAGCATGTCGTCCACTGCGTGGTACATGGCATCCAGGGTATCCACCAGGGTCGCGTGCCAGTCGAACAGGACTACCGAAGGTCGGATCAGCCTGACCACCGCCGGGTGCCAGTCCGGTTCAATTCGCGGCACGGGTCGTTCAGGCGGCGGAAACGGTCTGGGCCGGACTTCTGCCGGGGAGCTGCGAAATGCGTCCGGATATCTCCGTTCCAGCAAGGCCAGCAGATCCACCAGATCCTCGAAACTGTCGAGTATCGCAACGGGCGCATCACGATGGGAAAACCAACTGTCGATGCGGGCGGGCTCCCAGCATGCACCGTTATAGAATACGCCGGCCACCCCGGCTTTATGGGCGGTCAGCATGTCCACGTAACTGTCACCGACATACCAGGCTCGCTGATCCACAGGTAACCCGGCTTTTTCCAGAGTTTTGAGAATAACTTCCGGGTCCGGCTTGTATTCAGTGACATCGTCGGCACACACCGTCACGTCAAACAGATCCTGCCAACGGCCCTCGTCCACCATCTTCAGTTCTTTATCGAGGAACTCCCGGTTACGGTTGGTGGACACCGCTAGGCGTATGCCCATTTCCTTCAGTCCGGTGAGATATTCATAGGCACCGGGCTGGAAGGGTTTCACCTGGCCGAAGTACTTACGGTAACAGGCATTGTAAGCCTTGTGGGCGATCAGTTTGGCGTCTTTGTCGTCACCGAAGATGGCATTGAAGATATCGGTACGCGATACACGCCGTTCCGCCAGTATTCGCGGATGCAACCGACGAAAAATGCGGATGTAGCGAACCAGGCGTGCATCATCAGCGGTACGGCATTTGTCTTCCGGCAACAGCCTTTCCACCAGCCCCAGGTCCTCCAGTTGCGGCAGCATCTCCTCCATGGCGCTGAACATGGCATCGTGGGTATCCACCAACGTACCGTGCCAGTCAAAGATCAAGATGGATGGAGGCTGGATATCGTTACTGAATCGGGCCATCAACAATCCCCCGTGGCGCTTTGAACGTTCGAACGATCTACACATTCAGTAAAAACCATTTCCATCCGGACTACAAAGAGCCTTGTCCCGCCCGCGCCACCTCTCACGACTTGCATTACTTGTTATAGCGACATGATTTCCGCCTGCGCCGTCCTGGCACCGCTCAGATGTCTTCGCACCAAACACGGGCGCATTGTCGATTTGCATTTCTTATCTATTCGTCTCCGACCAAAAATTCAAACTTCAATGAAAACAACCAACTTGGTTGACAGAGCCGGCTTCTGGCACAGCAGGTGCAACACTCAGGTCAAGGGTCATGACCTGTTAGTACAAGTGAACCTCACAGGAAGGCAAAGACGATGAGAGAACCAAAAACCCTTGCAACAATCACACTCTGTGGATCGATGGCGTTGTTTGCCACCGCAGCCTCTGCAGACACCATTCGCGTCGGCATTGGCCACCAGAGCATGGTGACCAATACCGTATCCGGCGGCATTGTGCTGGAAAAACTGGACCTTCTAAAAAAACACCTACCCACCACCGGCAAATACGAAGACGTCGATTACGACATCGTGTATCGGGACTACGACTCCGGACCGCCCATCACCAACCAGATGCTGGCTGGCAAGCTCGAATTCGGTGTCATGGGGGATTACCCACTGATCGTTAACGGCGCCAAGTTCCAGGAAACCGGCAAGCAGGAAACCCGCTTTATCGGCGTCACCGGATACAACCTTCGCGGCACGGGAAACGGCATCGTAGTCCCCATCGACTCCGAGGCCCAGAGCCTGGCAGACCTCGAGGGCAAGACATTGTCCGTTCCGCTAGGCAGCGCAGCCTGGGGCATGACACTTAAGGCGCTGAGCGAAGCCGGTCTGAGCGACAAGGTACAGATTGTTAACCAGAGTCCGGCCGTTGGCGCCGCCAACATTCAGGCCGGGCGCATTGACGCCCACGCCGATTTCTGTCCCTGGTCGGAAATCATGGAGTTCAGAGCCACCGGCCGCAAGATCTACGATGGCAGCGAAGCGGAGATTCCTACCTTCCACGGCATTGTGGTTCGTGAGAGCTACGCCAAGCAGTACCCGGAAGTGGTGGAAGGCGTACTGAAAGCCACTCTGGAAGCCCAGAAGTGGATTCAGGAAAACCCCATGGACGCGGCCATCAAGGTATCTGAATGGACGGGTGTCGAGAAAGAAGTCCTTTACCTCTACTTCAGCGAAGGCGGTATCACCACCGCCGAAGCCAGCATCAAGGATGAGTGGGTCGAGGCCATGAAGTACGACCTGGACCTGCTCAAACGGGAAGTTGGGGTGCCAGACCTGGACTTCGACCGCTGGGTGGATGACAGCTACCTGCGCTCCGCCTACGAAGCCATGGATATGGATTACGACGCCCTGGTGAACTCGGTTGTCAGCACGGAGCCCAACAATCCCGAGCTGAAACCGGCTGAGATCTGGTTCGCGGACAAGGGCATTGTCACCTACGACAGCGTTGCCGACATGCTCGCAGCCATGGAAACCACCGAAAGCCCCATCAACGCCACCTACGTCTACGACACCCCCACCGGCCTGAAACTGTTTGGAAAGGCGGCTTACCTGGTGCGCGGCGATAACGGCGAAGTGGTGGCTTTTCTCAAGAAAGCCGATTCCGAAAAGCACATCGCAAACCACGGTGGCGCCCCGGTCACCCCCGGAAATGCCCTTGCCATGGCCCACTGACCAGTTACTGCACAGGCGCACGGCTGTGTGTGCCTGTGCAGCTCCGGCTTGAGGAGTGAGTATTATGGATAGCACAAGTAACGCTGTAATGAGAACAACGGAGCCGGTTGCCGAGGCCCCGGCGAACCCCGCTTCCGACCATGTAGCACCGAAAGAGCCAACGCCGGCGTTGCCAATGGCGCGGCAAAAGGCAGACAACGAATCACGACTGCCGACCAGAATTTGGCTGAAAAACACCGGGGTTCGCTACGTGACCCGAATCCTGGCCCTGGTGACAGCGGTGGCGCTCTGGCAAGTGGCGTCCACCAACGGTTTTCATTTCTACATCAATTTCGACAACATCCCTGCGCCGTCGGTGGTTGGCACCGCCCTGGTCGCAGAACTGGCCGGACACGAATTCTACCTGCACATCCTCCACAGTCTTGAGCGGATTGCCATTGCCTATGCCCTTGCCGTGGTACTTGGCGTGCTGTTGGGCGTGGCGATGGGAAGCTCCCGTTGGGCGGAAGACATCATTCTTCCCTACATCGAACTACTGCGACCGATACCTGGCGTTGCGTGGATTCCGCTGGCGATCTTGATGCTGCCGACAGAACAATCCAGCATTATTTTCATCACCTTTCTGGGCGCCCTTTTCCCGGTGGTGATTAACACTGTCCACGGGGTCGAACAATCCAATAGTGTGCTGATTCGCGCCGCCCGCAGCCTGGGTGCCAGCAAAAAGGCCATCCTATGGCACGTGGTATTGCCGGGCGCCATGCCCTCCATCGTGACGGGACTGGCGATCGGTATGGGCGTGGCGTGGTTCTCGCTCCTGGCCGGAGAAATCATCAGTGGCCAGTACGGCATTGGTTACTACACCTGGAACTCCTACACCCTGATCCAATACCCACAGATCATCATCGGCATGTTTACCATCGGCGGTCTGGGCACCCTGTGCACCCTACTGATCCGTCAGGCTTGCAACCCGCTGCTCAAATGGCAAGCGAAAGGAGGCCGGTCATGAGTACGGTTCCTGTGAACGACAATCGGCTCGCGGTACTGGACCACAGCCGTCTGCGTGCGAAAGCCGGCAAATCCGGCGACGAACGTGGGCGAATATCGGTGCGGGACGTAGACATTGTCTTCGATACCGCCAGCGGCCCACACGTAGCAGTGCAGAACGCCAGCCTGACAGTCCGCCCCGGAGAGTTCGTCTGTCTTCTGGGGCCTTCCGGCTGTGGCAAATCCACGCTGATGAACGCCATCGCCGGTTTTGTGGCCCCTACCCGTGGAGAAGTCACCGTGGATGGTTACGCGGTGACCGAACCCGGTCCGGACCGGGGCATGGTCTTCCAGCAACATTCCCTGTTTCCGTGGAAATCCGTCAAGGAAAACGTGGCGTTCGGTCCGCTGATGGCCGGCGTTGGCCAGAACGAAGCCAACAGCGTTGCCCGCACCTTCCTGTCACTGGTAGGGCTGGCCGCTTTCGAGAACGCCTATCCCAATACCCTGTCCGGCGGCATGCAACAAAGGGTAGGCATCGCCCGTGCACTGGCCAACTACCCGAGCGTGCTGTTGATGGACGAACCCTTCGGGGCACTGGACGCCCAGACCCGCATCATGATGCAGGAGAACCTGCTGGATATCTGGAGGGAGTTCCACAACACCGTGGTATTCGTCACCCACGACATCGATGAGGCCGTATTCCTGTCCGACCGGATCGTGGTGATGAGCGCCAGCCCAGGACGGATCATTGCCGACATAGACGTTGACCTGCCCCGGCCCCGGGAACAATCCCTGCTGACCAGC
This sequence comes from Marinobacter sp., assembly GCA_022014155.1. GTDB lineage: Bacteria > Pseudomonadota > Gammaproteobacteria > Pseudomonadales > Oleiphilaceae > Marinobacter. Next base: position 21,140 of record JAKLLS010000038.1, read on the forward strand.
CCTGACTTCATGGCCCTCAAGCGCCAGTGCCTGGACCTTATCCGCAAGGAAACCCTTAACGCCTTCCAGCGACAGAACAAGGCGGGGTGAGCCATGGACAGAATAACCGTAACTGCGTCCACACTCGCCATAACCTGTCATAACAACCGGGAGGATGCGAGATGACCAACGCTCCCCAACTGATGGCCGGGCATTCGCCGCTGCCGCTGTATGTGCAGATCCGTGACAGCCTGAGGCGCCAGATTCTGGATGGCACTTACCAGATCCACGAGAGACTGCCGTCGGAAAACGAAATGATGACGGTATTCGGCGTCAGCCGGATCACCATCCGCCAGGCCCTGCGGGACCTTCACAACGAGGGCCTGGTGTTCAGCGCCCAGGGCAAGGGCACCTTCGTCAGCAAACCCAAGGCGGTACAGAACGTCCAGCGCCTGGAGGGGTTTGGCGAAGCCATGGCGGCCCAGGGCTATGAGGCCTCGGCCCGGGTGCTCAGCATCCAGCAGCTAAAGGCTCCCAAGGCTGTAGCCGCTGCCCTGGACCTCCAACCGGGCGACGAAGCCATCGAGGTGAAGCGGGTGAGATACCTCAACCGCTCACCGGTGTGCATCGAGAACAGCTACTTTCCCATGGATGTGGGCCGCCAGATGTTCAGCCTGGACCTGTCCGGCGACATCTTCCCCATGCTGGAGAACCTGTTTGGCATTTCCCTGGGCGGCGCGGACATCAGCCTGGACGCCATCCTGGCGGACGACGAAACCCAGCAATACCTCAACCTGAAAACCGGCGAAGCCATCCTCCGGGTGGAACGACTGACCCACAACCGGGACGGCCGCCCCATCGATTTCGAATACCTCTGCTATCGCGGCGATTCATTCAAATATCAGTTCCGGATTGACCGGAAATAGGAGCGCACCATGAAAATCAACGACATCCCTGTGATCGATACCGACGTTTTGGTGATTGGCGGAGGCACCGCCGGCCCCATGGCCGCCGTAACCGCCAAGGAACAGGACCCCAGCCTGAACGTCATGCTGCTGGAGAAAGCCAACGTCAAACGCTCCGGCGCCATCTCCATGGGCATGGATGGCCTCAACAACGCCGTTGTGCCCGGCCATGCCACGCCGGAGCAGTACGTGAAGGAAATCACCATCGCCAACGACGGCATCGTGCATCAGCCCGCGCTTATGGCCTACGCCACCCGCTCGTTCCCGATGATCGAGAAGCTGGACTCCTGGGGCGTGCATTTCCAGAAAGACGAAACCGGCGACTACGACATGAAGAAGGTCCACCACCTGGGCACCTACGTGCTGCCCATGCCGGAGGGCCACAACGTCAAGAAGATCCTGTACCGCCGCCTGCGCCGTAACCGGGTGCAGATTGAAAACCGCTACACCGCCACGCGGCTGCTGAAAGACCCGGATGGCAAGATTGCCGGCATGATCGGCGTCAACACCCGCACGGCGGAACCCATCATCATCCGCGCCAAGGCTGTGATCATGGCCACCGGTGCCGCCGGCCGCCTGGGCCTGCCCACTTCCGGATACCTGTTCGGCACCTATGAGAACCCGGCTAACAACGGCGACGGCCATGCCATGGCCTACCACGCTGGGGCCGACCTGGCGAATCTGGAATGCTTCCAGGTGAACCCGCTGCTCAAGGACTACAACGGCCCGGCCTGTGCCTATGTGACCGGCCCCCTTGGTGGCTTCACAGCGAACGCCTTTGGGGAACGTTTCATTGAGTGTGACTACTGGTCCGGCCAGATGATGCTGGAGTTCTTCAAGGAGCTGGAATCCGGCACCGGCCCGGTATTCCTCAAGCTGGACCATCTGGCGGAAGAAACCATCCAGGAAATCGAGACCGTCCTGCACACCAACGAACGCCCCACCCGGGGCCGCTTCCACGAAGGCCGCGATGTGAACTACCGCCAGCGCATGGTGGAGATGCACATTTCCGAGGTCGGCTTCTGCTCCGGGCATTCCGCCTCCGGCGTGTGGACCGATGAAACCGGTGCCACCACCGTGCCCGGCCTCTACTGCGCCGGCGACATGGCCAGCGTGGCCCACAACTACATGCTGGGTGCCTTCGTGTACGGCCAGATCTGCGGCGAAAGCGCGGTCGAGTTTGTGAAATCACGAAGTGAGCCCAAGCTCGATGAAGCCTTTATCACCAATGAACTGGAACGCATCCAGGCGCCCATGAAACGGGCCGACGGCATCCCGCCAGAGCAAATGGAATACAAGGTGCGCCGCCTGGTGAACGACTACCTGCAGCCGCCTAAGGTCACCAAGAAAATGGAAATCGGCCTGGAGCGGATCCTGGCCGTGCGCGAGGACGTGCCCCTGCTCTGCGCAAGGGATCCCCATGAACTGCTGAGGGCCATGGAAGTGCAGTCCATCATCGACTGCGCCGAAATGGCGGCCCGCGCCTCTCTCTACCGAACCGAATCCCGCTGGGGGCTCTACCACTACCGCGTGGACTACCCGGACCAGGACGACAGCGAATGGTTCTACCACAGCCGCCTGTTCAAGGACGAGAACGGCCGGATGGCCAGTGGCAAACGCCCCATTGCGGATTACCTGGTGTCGCTCGGTGAGGAAAAGGACGCCTACCGCAAGATGCGGGTCCAGAAAGCCGCCAACGCCTGACACGACTGACGAGGAGCCTCAAAAGAGGCTCCCGCACACAACGAATTTTGCGACGAGAGAGGAACACCAATATGCCTATCGCCAATCATCACTCAAGCGTTCCCGTCATTGTCGACGAGGACAAATGCATTGCCGACAAGGGCTGCACCGTGTGCATCGACGTGTGTCCGCTGGACGTGCTGTGGATCAACGAGGACACCGGCAAGGCCCACATGAAATACGACGAATGCTGGTACTGCATGCCCTGCGAGGCCGACTGCCCCACGGACGCCGTGACCGTCAACATTCCCTACCTGCTGCGCTGAGGTGAGCCATGAAAACCTACGACGATCCCGAACTACAGGCCATTGCCGTAAAACTCACCTCTGATGATCCGGGCATTCGCCGGGTAGCGGTCATGGACCTGGTGGACTCCGGCGAACCGGAAGCCGTTGAGCTGGTGATTCAGGCTCTTCACGACCCGGATACCAATGTACGCCAGGAAGCCGCCAAGGTGGTGGACGAATTTGAAGCCGCCGACATGGCGGATGCCCTGATTGCCGCCCTCAGTGACGGCGATGAGGTGGTGCGCAACAGCGCTGCCCACGCCCTGGCCGACCTGAAAGACCCGGCCGCCGCCGAGCCGCTGCTGGAAGCCCTGGAAACCAGCACCGACGGTTTTGTGGTGTCCGGCATCCTGCGTGCCCTGAAGCCCCTGCGTAACCCTGGAGCCCAGCGCCCGGCCCTGAAGCGGCTTGGCGATGAGGACCCACGGGTACGCCGCGAGGCTGTGGCCGTTATCGGCTGGCTGAAACAGCCGGAGAACCTGCCAGCCCTGGTGGAAACCGCCCAGCACGACAAAGACCCCGAGGTACGCCGTGCGGCCACCGGCGCCCTGGTGTATGCCAGCCCGCAGCAGGTGGGCCAGGCGCTGATCAGCCTGCTGACAGATGCCCACTGGCAAGTGCGCTGCGAAGCTGCCAACAGCATCGGCAAACTGGACCATCAGGCGGCCGCACCGGCCCTGATGGAAGCCACGAAGGACGAGCTGTGGCAGGTCCGTGAAAAAGCCGTGGATGCACTCGGCAAGCTTGGCGTGGTCGAGTCCATTCCGGTACTGGGCGAGTGCTCGAAAGACGCCATGAGCAACCTGCGCAAGGCAGCCATCGGTGCCCTCGGCGCGATTGCCCACAGTGATGGCCGTCCCTACGTGGTGACCGCCCTGGACGATCCCGACCCGGATGTACGCAAACTGGCCCGCTGGGCCATCTCGAAACTGGACGCCGCGGCCTGACAGCCCG
>JAKLLS010000001.1:0-3922 GCA_022014155.1 Marinobacter sp.
TTGCCTTTAAGCTAGTACCACCCAATTCGTCCCCCCTGTTCAATTCCCTTGATACCTCTACATACATCAAAGCTTCGCTTTAGTCTGACAAGACGATGCGGTGACATCCCCTCACTTCTACTCTTCCTTGAATCAGCATCAACAACACTGTCAAAAGGATAAGAGCATGAATAGATCGAGCGGGGGTGTGGCTGTCGTAACCGGAGCCAGTCGTGGCGTTGGCAGAGGTATTGCGGTTGCGCTGGGTGCTGCCGGTATGACCGTTTATGTCACCGGACGCTCTGCCACAGTGAGCGGCGCCCATCTTCGTGGTCAGCTTTTGTCAGGCACTCTTTCTGAAACCGCAGAAGCTATCACGCGGGCTGGTGGCAAAGGGCTTGCGGTAGCATGCGATCATACTAACGATGAGCAGGTGCATAAGCTGTTTGCTCAGGTTGAGAAGGAGCAGGGACATTTGGACCTGCTGGTGAACAATGCCGCGTTCCTGCATGAAAATCTGATTGATCCCGGCCCGTTCTGGAGCAAGCCCCTGGAGATGGTGGATATGCTCAACGTAGGCCTGCGTTCGTCCTATGTAGCCAGTTATTATGCAGCTCCGTTACTCCTGAGAGCACCGCGTGGTCTGATTGCCTTTACCTCATCGTTCGGTGCCGACTGCTACATGCACGGCCCGGCCTACGGTGCGCAGAAGGCCGGTGTCGATAAGATGGCATTTGATATGGCCGCAGACTTGGAAGGCACATCAGTAGCCACGGCCTCGCTGTGGCTGGGACCGCAACGGACGGAACGTTCCGCGATTGCCGCCGTGGAGCGCGCCGACAAATACGAAGCGATTATGGCCAACGCAGAAACGCCGGAGTTCAATGGCCGGGTAATTCTGGCGTTGTTGAACGATCCCAAGTTGACTCAAATATCAGGGCAGACCTTGATCACCGCCGAGCTGGCAGCAACGTATGGCATTACCGACGATGACGGCCACAAGCCGCCGTCTTATCGCGACATACTGGGGTCGCCACGCAAGTATCATCCGGCACGAGTTGAGTAATAAGAAGATAGCCGGCGATATGTAGTGCCTGCCTCTGTGAGTTCAATCGTCCAAGGTAATTGTCGCGCTAAAACCGGACATCCGTTAAACAAAGAAGCTTGCGTTAGACGGTACTTGCCACCATAATAATTCTACCTACTAGTAGGTAGAATTATTGGCTTTCAAAGCCCAAATTTTGGATCCTCTAAAACAAAACCAACAGGAGAGAAAGATGAGCGAAAAACCAATGTGGAGAAGAGTATCAGGTGTATGTCGGTGGCTTTTGGTACCGCTTGTTATTAGCTCGTATGCGCTGCCAGCGCTCGCGCTGGACATACTGGTGACTAATGACGATGGTTATCAGGCCAAGGGCATTCAAGTGTTGGCGGACACGCTGGAAGCAGCGGGTCACAACGTTCTACTAGTCGCGCCTCTTGAAAATCAAAGTGGAACGGGCGGGAAATTTAACGCCCATTTTGGAGAGCCCACTAGCTATACCGAGTTCGCTCCAGGACGCTATTACGTACCAGGTTCTCCGGTAGATGCCACATTGATGGGGTTGCACATCATAGGCCCCGAACAGGGTCTGTTCGGGGATGATAACAAGCCCGACCTGGTGGTATCCGGCATCAACAGAGGCGGTAATGCCGGCATTCTTACCAATCATTCCGGCACAGTAGCTGCCGCCATGCGTGGCGTTCGCGAAGGAGTTCCTTCTATCGCAGTGAGCGCCGGGATGGATATTTCTGAAGCTAGCCAGGGGTTTCCCTCCACCGATGAAGCCTACCCAAAAATCGCGAACCTGGTAGTGAAGATGATTAATACGCTTGACGAAAAGAATGGTGACCGAGAGCGGTTATTGCCGCTGGGTATGGGCCTGAATGTAAATTGGCCCGTTGCTCTGCCCGAGGGAGAAGAGAATCCATTAGGTATTCGTTTTACGCGTATTACCAACACTACCGTATTCAATCTCGGACCGGTTCGTCAGGACGACGGCAGCCTCATCATCCACTTATTACCCAACAATGATTTATTGGAGGATGACCCGTCTACCGCCGAGGGTGACCTGTTCATTGAGGGATACGTCACCATCAGCACGATTGACGCCAACATCGAGGCCAGGCGTGTCAAACGTGATCTTAGCCAAGTTCGGCTTGAAGGGCTGGACCTGCAATAGAGTGGCGACACTGGATATAACAAAAAGGGTACACTCCTATGCGAAACCTGGAATTACGAATGATGTTTGCGGCCTTGTTGTTGCCAATACTTGCAGGCTGTGTGTTTGATAGCGACAAAGGGGCAACGCCTGACAGCCCCATCACTGGCATATTTCAGGGACATCTTGTAGATGGCCCCGACGTCGCCAGCGTTAGAGCGTTAATAGCTTCCGATGGCACCACGGTCTACAGCATCTTTGAGAATCCAAACTCGGAGGTAGCGACACGCAGGTTTGTAGGTCGCACTACCGGCAGGCAGCCGCTTCTCCAGTTTTCTGGTGAAGCGTTCGATGGCACTACACGAAGCCCGATTACGTTTACTCTTGGTGTTGACTCAGAGGTAATTCTGACGGGCTCGATAGAGGGTAGTGAGCTGCATATGGCGCAAACTCCCCCCCCTTTCCCGATGCTCTCGCTGGACAAACTTGTTGGTGACTTTGCTTTTCTCGGTACCAACCACAGCGTATGGCAAGCGTCGATCAAGACTGGGGGGGGCTTGATATTGACCAGCCCCCAGGGTTGTATCGCCAATGGTGAAGTAAACATCCCGGATGAAGGCGCCAATGTCTTTTTGCTGAAAGTGCCTGAAGCACCTTGCAAAGGCTTTGAGCAGGGACTCATGGCGTTGGGGACTATGGAGAATCTGCGACCGGATACCCAAGTGATGCTTCTCGATGGACACTCAGGGGAACATATCCGCGAATTCAACTTCTTTAATCAGCGATAACGTATAAATGCGGTGGGGATGCCCCCACCGTATGATCGTTTGCCTCTGCGCTGCGTTTTTTGCTACCGCAATCTGCGACAATCCGCCTTACACATGAATAGGGTATTTAACATCAGGGCGACATGCCTTTGTCAATGTCGCGCCAATCGATCACAATAGCCTCCGTTTGTTCATCCGATACGGCCATGTCATTGTTTTGGAAGGTTAGATTGATGTCCAATCAATCACGCAAAAGTAATAATACCCGCCAGAAGATCCTTGAAGTAGCGCGAGCGCTTTTCGCACAGCACGGCTATGCCGGTTTGAGATTGGATGAAGTGGCCAAAGGGGTGGGGATTCGCCGGCCTTCACTATTCTACTATTTCAAGGATAAGCCGACACTTTATAAGGCAGTATGGAGTCAAGCGATAGAGGAACAGGACGCCTATCTTGCGACTTATTTCATGCGTGAAGATCTCACATCCAGCGAACTGCTGGATGTTGCGATAGACGGTTGGGTCTCATACGCCTTTGAGAACAGGGATTTTATTTATCTCGCACTTTTTGCGGCAGCCTCGGGACGCTCGCCCGATTTCCCGCGTGGCGTGGCCATGGACACCGTGCATCGATGGCAGCAACTGATTAATCGTGGTGTTGAAGAGGGCGTTTTCCAGGATGTACCGCTGGTCGATTGTCTATCGCTACTGATTGGCATGACGAGCTTCTACCTGGTGACACCTGGTAATGACATCCCCGCTTTGAACCGGGACTATCATAATGACAAGGAAGCTTTTACTACGCGCTTGAGATTTCTATTGCGCAGTTTGCTGATAAAACCTTTGAATGAGCATACAAACCCGGCAGCTTGAGAAAGGTATATAAATCGCGAGTACCTTAGATGAGGCCAGATGAGGCCCGAAACGGAAGCAGTCCGCTTCGGGTCTTGCTATTACTTCCGACTATCGCCGACTATCG
>JAKLLS010000001.1:4022-32500 GCA_022014155.1 Marinobacter sp.
CCGACTATCGCCGACTATCGAAAGTCACGATTTCCTGGCGCTCCTTCAACTTGGCCGGCACTTTTTCCTCATCCATGAAGAACTGCGAGTACCACTCACGAAGCTGGTAAATCGGACCATCGCCTTCCGCCAGGACCGGGTTATCCACCCGGGCCTTGGACTTCCAGATATCCACGTCCTGATAGAACGAATCCCGATTATTTCGAACATACTCGAGCGCCAGTTCCCTATTCTGCTCCTCCGTCCAACCGGGGATTTTCTTGACCAGAACACCAAAGCGCAGCTCAAAGCTGTCAGGGGTAATCGGCACATGGCAATTCAACAGAATGCTCTCAATGGTCATCCCCTCATACTCCGCCTTCATCCGGGTGAAGTGGGTTGCCGGCCCGTAGTAGGCGGAATCAGCAATCAGATCACCGCCCAGGCGGCCGGAGTCACCATGAAAAATCTGGTGTCCGATATGCCCTTCAAAGACGTTGGCAAAGTAGGTCATTGGGGCGCCATGGACCGGGCCAAAGTGCTGCGCGTCAGACAGGTTATCGACCAGCTCCCGGGGATTGGTCTCAATGACCATCAGATCCATATGCCAGTCGTTATCCCACTCATCGCTATCGATTTCCGGAAAGTACGGAATCTCGATACCTTCACCAGGCGGTTTGCCTTCCGGGTTGTTCCAGACAAACAGCAGCTTGTTCACCTCGCAGGTCATCCACCGACGGGTTTTCGCTTTGGGCGAAATACGCTTGCAATAAGGAATGTCTGTGCAACGGCCGCTGGCATCAAAGGCCCAGTGGTGGAAGTGGCAAACCACCCGTCCCTCCACCAGCTCACCCTCGGATAGATCGGCCCCCATGTGCGGGCAAAAGCCGTCCAAGACACTGATTTCATCGTTGTCATCTGCAAACGCGACTAAGCGAGTACCAAAAATATTCAGCGCGTGAAGCTTGCCGTCACGAAAGTCTTGAGCCTCTCCCACACAGTGCCAACCTCTGGCATAGCGATACTCGGCGGTCTGTGTGGCGGGTTTTACGTCAATCATTTTTGTCATGTCCCTGTCCTCAAAGGTTCGGTTTTCGCCTTGGCCATGGTTCTTTGACCATTAACAAAGCCATCATCGCCAAGGCCCTCGGGAATCTCATCCTTCAGTTGGACTAGGTTGGTTGTTAGAGCGTACTCAGCCTGCATTATACGGGGTAGTCGCTATAGCCCTTTGCGCCTCCGGAGTACAGGGTATTGCGGTCGAACTGAGCAAGCTCACGATCGGTCTGAAAGCGCTCAACGAGGTTGGGATTCGCTATGAAGTGCCTTGCGAATGACACCGCATCGGCAGCCCCGGAAGCCACCGCTTCCATCGCGCTGTCACGATCGAATCCGTCGTTGAGGATCAGTCCACCGTTGAACTGTTCCCGGGCAATAGCGAATGCGTCCACACCTGGAACGTGGGCCTTCATAATGTGAAGATATGCCAGCCCAAGTGGCTTTATTCCGTTGAGCAAAGCCCTTAGTGTGGCCTCAGGCTGGGAATCCACGATGTCATTGAAAGCATTGCCCGGACAGAATCGGAAGCCAATGCGGCCAGGCCCGATGGCCTCTGCCATGCCTTTCAGCGCCAGTACAGTAAAGCGAACCCGGTTTTCGAGACTGCCTCCAAACTCATCGGTTCGGTCGTTGGCATTTTCCGACATGAACTGCATCGGGAGGTAACCACTTGTGCCGTGCAGTTCCACGCCATCAAAGCCGGCTTCTCTTGCATTGATTGCTGCCTGTCGAAACTCCTCGATAACGCCATAGACCTCATCACGGGTGAGCGCTCTCGGCATGTCCGTTGCCGCCATACCGACCGTATCGGTGAATAGCTTCACCTCGGCCCGAATGGCAGAAGGTCCGACGGTTTCGGTGTTCGCAGGTTTGTTGTCACGTGTGGCAACCCGTCCACAATGCATGAGTTGAAGCACTATCCGACCGCTGCCCTCATGTACAGCGTCGGTCACTGCTCGCCAGGCCGCAATCTGCTCCGGGCTATAGATTCCCGGTGTGCGGCAGTATCCAAGGCCATCCGCTGATGGAGAGGTTCCCTCGGCAATAATCAACCCGGCACTAGATCGCTGTGCATAGTAGTCGACCATTTCCGGAGTCGGCACGGCGGCGTCCGTGGACCGGCTGCGCGTCATTGGAGCCATGACAATCCGGTTTTTCAGCTCAATCTCCCCGAACGTTACGGGCTCGTATAACTTACTCATAGACACTCCTTAACGTACCCGGATTTTGGGTGCCGGGGTTCCGCGCCGCATGCCTTGCAGGAAACCGTCCAGGGGAAGTGGTTCGGAGACCTCGGGAAGCCCTTCCTTCTGCTCGGCATTTGCCCAGAATTCCTTCCAGGAAGGGAACAGATTGTGGAAGGTGCCGTGGTATGGTGCCTGGCCGGGCCAACGCATCTTCATATCGCCGATGGGGGCCTTATTGATATCCGAGGCGTACCAATAGCAGGGCAAGCGGCGGCGAAAATACCACCGGCCGTCAATTCGCTCGTAATCGTCCCAGTAAAGCATCTGCATCAATACCCACTCGGCGCCGGTCTCATGCTCGTTCTTTGAGTAAACCACGCCAATAGCATGGTCCGGATCAATAAACTCGATGATGTGCTGACCAACATGATGAGAGGTGCCGGTAAACTGGTGCCGCAAGGTATCGTCCACCCAGGACTTCAGATACGCACGCCCCGTTTGTTCGCGCCCAACCCGTATGTCCGGCGCGAACAGCCCCACGTGTGCATCAAGATCTCTCATATCGAGAGACAACGAATATTTGCCAGCCAATTGACGAATGGCTTCGGTAGACTCAAGGCGATCCAACCTTGCCAGCAGTTCATTCTGATTCATGAGATGTTCGCTCGTTTCTGAATTAAACACTCCGCCCCCCTGGGCCTTTAGTCCATTGCCGTATACAGGTCCGATCCGCGCCCGCCATCAACCGCAAGCGTTGCTCCGGTAATATAGGAAGCCTCATCGGAAGCAAGGAAAAGTACTGCGTTGGCCAGTTCCTCAGGGTGACCAACTCGCTTCATCGGAATGAGCTTGGTGGTATTGGATTTCGCCTGATCATGGCTAAGCATCCCTTCAGTGGCGGGCGTCTCGACAACACCGGGGATGACGACGTTGCAGCGGATATTGTCAACCGCACCTTCAGAGGCTGCGGCGCGACTGAAATTGATAACGGCCGCCTTGGCAGCTGAATAGCCAGACATCCACGCTGTACCGAATACACCGCAAATAGACGCAATGTTTACGATCGCACCACCGTTTTCCTTCATCAGTTGCATCGCCTTTCGGGTACCCCAGAAAGTGCCATCTACGGTGGTTGTAAAGTTGGCGTGCCAGTCTTCGGTGGACATTTCTGCCAACGCCCCCCAGTTAAAAGCCACGGCGTTGTTCACCAGGACATCCAGACCACCAAACTCTTTGGCGACAGCATCCATGGCGCCAACAAACGCGCTTTCGTCGCTGACATCGGCAACACGGTAATCAGCACGACCACCGTTCTCGCGAATCGTTGCGACGACATCTTTCAACGGCTCTTCCCGTCGACCACAGACCACGACTGTGGCGCCTTCCTCTGCCAAACGAATAGCCGTTGCGGCGCCAATACCTGAACCGCCGCCGGTTACAAACGCGATTTTATTTTCCATTCTCTTAGTCATGATTCACCTCTTACAGGAATGCCATCCCACCGTTAACGGTGATGTTTTGTCCGGTTATAAAGCTTGCTTCCTCGCTGGCCAGAAAGGCAGCAGCCCGGGCAATCTCATCTGGAGCACACAGGCGGCCAAGCGGGATTGCGTTGATCATGGCGTCCATCCACTCTTTAGGGATATCCGCCATCATCGGCGTATCGGTAGGCCCTGGCACCAGGGTATTCACCCGAATACCACCAGGTGCAAGCTCTTTGGCGGTGCTGCGCGTCAGCCCCATGATGCCGGCTTTGGATGTCACGTAATGGCAAGGCCCCTCACCGGTTTGGGCGGCGGTACTGGATAGGTTAATGATCGACCCACTACCCGCCTTGCTCATCAATGCAGCCGACTCACGGCTGCACAGGAAGGCACCGGTCAGGTTGACCGACAGGACCCGTTGCCAGGTCTCAAGAGGTGTTTCGAGGAAGCCATCGACCGAACCGATGCCTGCATTGTTGACGAGGATATCCAGGCGTCCCTGCTCCGTTTCGATCCGTTGCATCAGCTCTTTAACCGCCGATTCATCCGTAATATCGCAAACAACCGGATAAGCCTGCTCGCCGAGAGACCCAACCGTTGTATTGACCGCGTCTGAATTCACGTCCACGGCATAGACCAAAGCGCCCTGATCGACGAAATGCTGCACGATGGCGCGCCCCATTCCCTGACCAGCACCGGTTACAATTGCTACTTTATTATCGAGTTTCATGGCCGCTCCTGTTGGATCAATGGGAATCCCCAGAGCACAGGTCTGAAGATTCGCGTGACATCCATCATCACGGCGTAAGGGGCAAACAGCATCGTCCATAGAGACTAAACAGGCATGGCCACCATCGCCGATCAACGGATTCTATTTATCCTGGTTAGATGTCGACGAACCCAGGAATGCCGGCGCCTCACCACCGCCATGCAACAGCAGGTTGGTTCCACTCCAGTACGCGGCGAGATCCGAGGCTGCATAGAGACAGGCATTGGCCACGTCTGCTGGAAGCCCCATACGGCCCGCAGGAATAGTGCGACCGACGGCCGCGATCCCCTCATCATCGCCGTAGTGAAGGTGCGATTTTTCGGTCTGAATCAGGCCCGGGCTGACGGATACCACCCGCACCTTGGGCGCCCATTCCACAGCCAGGGAGCTCACCAATGACAGGACGCCGGCTTTCGCGGCACCATAGGCGGCCGTACCTGGCGAGGGACGTGACGCACTGACACTGCCAACAAAGACAATGACGCCACCACCGGCCTGGTGTTGCATCAGCCGGTTGGCATGCTGGGCTACATTGAGAGGTACGAGGAGGTTGAGCCGTATGATGCTTTCACTGAACCGGGGTGATGCAGTCGCAGCGTCAGCTGCGGGGCTTCCCCCTGCGTTATTGATCACGGCATCCAGTTGTCCATATTTCTTCGAGATGTAATCGAACATCTCCGCCAGCGCATCGTTATCTCTCAGGTCCAATGTGAGAAAATCCGCCTTCCGGCCTTGCTCCTCCGGCAGTACTTCCGGCGCCTGACGCCCACAAACCAGAACCTGCGCCCCAGCCGCCAGAAATTTTCGAGCAATGCTGGCACCAATCCCTTTCGTGCCGCCTGTCACCAACACGACCCTGCCGGTGTAATCAAGACAATCTATAGCTTGTTGCATCTGAACTCCCCCTGATAAAGGTATCAATGCACTGTATTGCGTTGATTCGGAGAGTTCTTCGTCTGAATGAACGATGAGCCGCTATCGGCGGCAAGAGACAATCGAAGCCGGCGCCCCAATTTCCGTTTACAGAGAGTACATGTGAATGACTGATCAAGAAGAACGTCCGGTATTGCTGGATTTTCCTGAGGCAGGGATAGCCCGGCTGCGACTCAACAGACCGAAATTGAATAACGCCCTCAGCCTGGAATTACAGTCACAGCTTTCCAACCACTTTGCCGAGCTCGGTCACAATCCCGACGTTCGCTGCATTCTACTGACCGGTGGGAATACGGTTTTTTCAGCCGGGGGCGACATCACCTCCATGGCGGATACGGGGCCCATTGACATCTACCAGCGACACACCGAGAGAGTCTGGGCCCCCATTCAGCATTGCCCCAAACCCGTCATCGCAGCGGTCTGCGGTCATGCCTATGGCGGAGGGTGTGAGCTGGCGATGCATGCAGACATCATCATCGCCGGTGAAGGGGCAGACTTCTGCCAACCTGAAATTCATATCGGCATCATGCCGGGCATTGGCGGTACCCAGCGACTGGTTCGCGCTCTTGGCAAAGCCAAGGCAATGCATATGGCACTGACCGGTAAACCGATATCCGCCTATGAGGCCTGGATTGGTGGACTGGTAAGCGAGTGCGTCCCGGATAATGAAGTTGAAAAGCACGCGCTCAGGCAGGCCGGGCTGATCGCTCGTATGCCACCACTGGCAACGGAACAGATCAAAGAGGTCATTCTGGCGGGCATGGATGCATCCCTGGACTCCGGCTTGGCCCTTGAGCGGAAGGCAAACGCCCTGCTCTTTGCCTCACGCGATCAAAAAGAGGGGATGAACGCATTCATTGAAAAGAGAAAGCCCACATTCACCGGGACGTGATGCAGGGGCTTGCGCCGCGCCTCCCCCTTTCCCGGCAAGAGGGAGGCGCTCGCTTGCACTTTCTAAGCAAGACTTTGCCTGAGCTGAACCTTATCGACCTTATTGGATGCATTTTTAGGCAAATCTTCATAGAACTCGACCCGCCGGGGCACCTTGTAATTTGCCATCTGAGTTCGGCTCCAACGGACCAGCGACTCCTCGGACTGCTCACATCCTCGCTTGAGCACAACACAGGCACAACCAACTTCGCCCATACGCTCATCCGGAATGCCCACAACCGCAACCTGGGCGATATCCGGATGCTCGAACAGGGCGGCTTCTATTTCCGCGGGGTAGCAATTGAATCCGCCAACAATGAACATGTCCTTCAGTCGATCGGTGATGACAAGGTTCCCCTTCTGATCCAGGTGACCCACATCACCGGTGTGCAGCCAACCGGCGTCATCGATGGCTTCTGAGGTTGCTTCCGGGTTATTGAAATAACCCTGCATGACATGAAAGCCGCGCAGGCAAATCTCTCCCGTTGCTCCTGGGGCCACAACCTCATCGCCCTCCCCCATGATGCACAGTTCGGTTCCTGGAATGGCCCTGCCGCAAGTACCCGCTATGGTCTCAGAAGATTCGTCCGGGTCACAGATGGTTGCCAGTCCGCCACACTCTGTGAGTCCGTAGGCAGTCGTCACCCTATCGCAGCCAAGATCCTGACGAATCCGCTCGATGAGCGACGGCGGAATACTCGACGCCCCCGTAACCGCTATTCTCAGGCTGCTTAAATCCGCCGATTCCAACCGCGGATGCTCAAGCATCGACAGGTACAGGGCGGGCGGCCCGGGAAGGACCGTCGCCCTCTCGGACTCCACCCTGTCGAAGATTTCCTCGGCGTTAAAGACAGCATGAGGAAGTATGGTTGCACCACTGATCAAACAGGCCAGCCACCCGGCCTTGTAGCCAAAGCAGTGAAAGAACGGGTTAACCACAAGATATCGATCTTCAGGCTTCAGCCCAAGAATACGCGAGAATTCCGAGAAAGCGCGCAGTGTCTGACCATGCGCACTCATGACGCCCTTTGGCTTGCCCGTTGTTCCGGAAGTAAACAACAAATCAGACAAGTCATCGGCGCGGAGGGATTCCGCCCGTTCCATCACCAATTTATGAGAAACATCTTGCCCCTGCTCGATAAAGCGAGGCAGAGAGTCGGGGTTATCACATTCGCCTCCGAGGACAATCCTGTACGCCAGAGTATCCAGCGTCATGCCATCGAGCAGGGCCGGATAATCGGTGCCCAAAAACCGATCCACCACAAACAGGAATCGTGCGCCACTACGCTCAAGGATATCGGCAGCTTCTTTACCCTTCATCCGCGTGTTAATCGGCACCAGAACACCGCCAGCACATTGGATACCGAGTGCGACCAACACCCATTCAACACTGTTGGGCGCCCAAAGGCCCACACGATCCCCGGTACACAGGCCGCGGGCAATGAGCGCCCTGGAAATAGCGAAAACACGGCTTGGCAAAGCGGCGTAGGTAATGCTTTCCCGCTCGTTCTGAAGTGCAATGTGATTGCCACATTCATTCGACCTGGCAAGCAAAAGTTCGGGAATGGTTCTGGTTTGTGTCGACAGTTCAATAACGCTGTTGTTTTGGTTCTCGAAACCCATCAATTTGATCCCACTCTGTGAAGCTTCGGTCTTATCTTTATCGCTCAAACAAGTCACGGCAGCTCAAATAAACCAGCCGCGCCCATCCCCCCGCCGATACACATCGAAACAACAACATGCCGAACACCACGGCGCCGGCCTTCGAGAAGAGCATGCCCGACCATTCTGGCACCACTCATGCCAAACGGATGACCAACAGCAATCGCGCCGCCATTGACGTTGAGTTTATCGTTATCAATACCGAGCTGATCACGGCAGTACAGAACCTGGGACGCAAACGCCTCGTTAATTTCCCACAGGCCGATATCGGATACTTGCAACCCAAACCGCTTTAGCAACTTGGGAATGGCAACCACCGGCCCGATCCCCATTTCGTCCGGATCACAGCCGGCCAGGGCGACACCGCGATAGATCCCCAGAGGCTCCAGCCCCCGTTTCTCCGCTTCGTCGCGGGACATCAGCAGGCAGGCCGCAGCGCCATCGGACAGCTGCGAAGCATTGCCCGCCGTGACATGCCGTCCCTCTTTTACCCACTGACCGTTTTTCCACACCGGCTTGAGTGACTGCAGCCCGTCCAGTGTCGTTCCCGGCCGATTGCACTCGTCTTTTTGTGCAACCACTTCCTCATGACCGGCCGGATTGCCCTCTTTATCGAACAGCAGCTTGCGCGCGTTCAACGGAACGATCTCCTCATCGAACCGGCCGGCGCTCTGGGCCGCTGCCGTACGTTGCTGACTCTGCAGGGCGTACTGATCCTGCGCCTCCCGGCTCACGCCATAGCGCTCGGCGACGATCTCTGCGGTTTCGATCATCGGGATATAAGCCGCGGGCACTGTCTTCATCACCGCTTCGGAACGGGCTCGGTAGGCATTCTTGTGCTTGTTTTGAGTCAGTGACAATGACTCGACGCCGCCCCCAATGGCGACATCCAGCTCGCCGGCCATAATGCCTTTGGCCGCCTCACTGATCGCCATCAGCCCTGATGCACACATGCGGTCCAGGGCCATACCGGGAACGGAGTTCGGAAGCCCGCCGGTGTATGCACACAACCGACCGATGTTGTAGCCCTGGGTACCTTGCTGAACCGCGGCGCCCATGATGACGTCATCGACCGCATCAGGCTCAATGCCGGCTCGCTCGAGCACGGCCCTGACCACATGTCCGCCCAGTACAGGGGCTTCAGTATTATTAAAAGAACCTCGGAAAGATTTGGTCAGCGCGGTCCGTGCGGTAGATACAATAACGGCTTCTCTCATCGGACAACTCCTCACTAGTTCGAATTAAAGGTGTAACGGCTAATGGTCTCAACCACACAGCCCGGCCGATCACTGCCTTTGACTTCGACAGAGACCTTCACCACGACCTGCACAGCACCATTCGGGAGTTGCTCCACCCGGGGGATCTCACCAGCGCCGCGAATCAGCGAACCCACCTTCACTGGGGCCGGGAAGCGAATTCGGTCACAACCGTAGTTAACACCCATCAGCAGATTGTCCACGGTCATCAGCTGGGGCAGAAAGTAATTGACCAGAGACAAGGTCAAATAGCCGTGCGCAACCGTGGTTCCGAATGGACCTGCCTTGGCACGCTCCGGATCAACATGAATCCACTGGTGGTCACCGGTCGCCTCGGCAAACAGGTCAACCCGTTCCTGCTCAACCCTCAGCCAGTCGGTCACCCCCAGGGAGTCACCTTCGGCGGCCAGCAGACTGGCGGCATCAGAAAATGATCTCATGGCTCGTCTCCTTGGCTCAGGCATGCTGGGAACTGACCGGCACCACTTCGCCAGTCATATAGGATGAATAATCGCTGGCCAGAAACATCATCACGTTGGCCACTTCCCAAACCTCGGCACCACGACCGAACGCTTCCTTCCCTTCCAGCTCCCTCAATAACTCTTCGGGGGCCGATTTGCGCAACATGGCGTGTACCGCAAGAGAAGGAGCAACCGCATTGATGCGAACACCCAACTCAACCGCCTCCAGGGCACTGCACCGGGTCAGCGCCATAACACCGGCCTTCGCCGCGGCATAATGCGCCTGCTCTTTCTGCGCACGCCAACCGAGTACCGAGGCATTATTGACGATCACGCCACCGTGGCCGCGCTGCTTCATCACCTGGAGCATGTACCGTGTCATCCGCATGGTGCCATTCAGAGTGACATCGAGAACCTTGTTCCACTCATCGTCCTCCATATCAACCAGCGCTTTTGAGGTGCCCAGCCCCGCGTTGTTGATCAGCACATCCACGCCTTCAAGGTGTGTCTCGGCGAAATCGATCAGCGCACGCACCTCGGCTTCCTGGGTCACATTGCACAGCCTGCCCCAAACCTGCTGAAGACCGGTGCTCTCTTTCAGATTCTCCACCGACGCTTGCAGACGAGCCTCGTGCACATCGCTGATGACGATAGCCCGACAGCCTTCCTCAATGGCTTTAGTGGCAGCGGCAAAGCCGATTCCGGCGCCAGCAGCAGCAGTGATCAGTACAGATTTTCCTTGCAGGAGCCCATGCCCTGGCACATATGCGGGTGTCTTGCTCAAATCATTCATAATTACCTGCCTTTGGTTTCTTTCGGCATCCCAAGACCACGCTCGGCGATGATGTTGCGTTGAATCTGGTTGGTACCGCCATAAATGGTGTCGGCACGCGAGAAAAGATAGAGTGCCTGTAGCCGCGTCAGCTCATAGGGAGGATGTGCCAGCAGCTCCGCTTCCGGCCCCAGTACATCCATCGCCAGCGCACCGAGATTGCGATGCCAGCTTGACCAGTGAAGTTTGTAAACCAGGCTCGAAGCCCCGGACTCCTGAGAGTCGGCGGATAACATCCGCATGGCGTTGTAGCGCATCAGCCGCAGGCCAATGTGAGCTTCTGCAATTCTCTGCCGGATGGTCGGTTCCCACGCAGCACCATTCGCACGTGCAGCTTTCACAATGTCATTGAGTTCATTCTGGAACTGCATCTGCTGGCCGAGGGTTGATACGCCTCGCTCAAAGCCCAACAGCGTCATCGCGATGCGCCAGCCATCGCCGGGCTCGCCCACGATGTCCTCGGCGAGCGCTTCGTCGAAAAACACTTCATTGAATTCAGAGGTGCCCGTCATCTGCTCAATCGGCTGAACGGTGACACCCGGCTGATGCATATTGACCAGAAAGAATCCCAACCCGTGATGCGCCCGGGATTCGGGGTTGGTTCGAGCCAGCACAAAGCACCAGTCGGATTCATGGGCCAGGGAGGTCCAGACCTTTTGCCCGGTAATCGCCCAGCGTCCGCTCGCCTCGTCCCGAACCGCCCGGGTCCGGATGTTGGCAAGATCGGACCCCGCAGAGGGTTCGGAATAGCCCTGGCACCACAGGTCGGTACCGTTACGAATGCCCGGTAGATATTTGTCTTTCTGCTCTTGCGTGCCGAACTCGACGATGGTCGGCCCTGCCAGGCCTTCGCCAATATGGCCAACCCGCCCCGGTGCTCCGGCACGGGCGTATTCTTCGGCGAAGATCACCTGCTGCTCGATCGACGCGCCACGCCCGCCCGCCGACTCGGGCCAACCAATACAAGTCCAGCCGCCCGCGGCCAGATGTTGCTCCCAGCGTTTGCGGTCTTCCGGAAAGGCATGCTCGTCTCCCGGGCCGCCGCGAAACCGAAGGTGGGCAAACTCACCGGACAGATTGCTCTCGAGCCAACTGGCGATTTCCTCACGAAAACGTTCGTCCTCGTTGCTGAAAGTGAGCTTCATGACAACCCTCCCCCGTCGATCAACAATGACGCAATCTGCTCCCGCTGCCAGGCACCATTACCCAGGTAATGCTCGCTCGCCTTGGCCCGTTTGAAATACAGCTGGATGTCATACTCGGAGGTGAAGCCCACGCCCCCAAACAGTTGCAGGGCGGTTCCGGCATTGAAAAAAACCGTATCGGAACATTGCGCTTTCGCCATCGCCGCCGCTTCGTGTAGCTCACTGGCAATGGCCGCGTCGCCCTCTTTGGACAGCACCTCAGACGCCACACAGGCGGCGTAATACACGGCCGAACAGGCAACCTCGGTTTTCAACAACATATCGGCCGCTTTGTGTTTGATGGACTGGTAACTGGCGATGGCCCGACCGAACTGTTCACGTTCAAGGGTGTAATCGACCGCAAGGTCCAGCGCCTGTCGTGCAACACCTAGCTGCTCTGCCGCCAGCGCACATTTTCCCAGCGCAAGGGCCTTGCTGAATTCCGACCAGGCCTCACCTTCTTTGCCAAGTAGCTGGTCGGCTTCAACAAAGACCTTGTCCAGCTGGATGTCGGCCAACCGCCGGGTCTGGTCAAGCGTTGGCGTCCAGGTGCGGGAAATCCCCGGAGTCTCAGCGGGAATCGCAAACACCGACACCCCGTCGCGGCCTTCGGAGCCCGCAGCACGAGCCGCCACGACCAGCAAGTCTGCGGTATCGCCGTCAATCACATAGCGCAATCGGCCACTCAAGGTGTAGCCGCCCTGGCAGGGGGCTACCTTCACCGAAACAGCCGATTCATCCCAACGGCCGCCAGCCCGCCCCACCTCTTCACCGGTCCAGGCCAGCGTTGCGGTCAACTCACCAGCGGCAATCGCGGGTAACAACCGCTGCTGCTGTTCCTCTGATGCCATCAACAACAGAGCATTCGTCGCCAGACCAACGGTGGCGAAAAACGGCGAACACGTAAGCCTCCTGCCCATCTGCTCCAGGACAATGGCAAGTTCAACAAACCCGAGGCCCAGGCCACCGCAGGATTCCGGAATGATCATGGCCTGGAATCCGAGTTCGTTACACAACCGTTGCCACAACTCGGGGTCGTAACTCCGGGCCTGCCCCATGGCCTGCCGCACAGCCTGAGGAGAGGAAACATCCAGAAAAAAGGCCTCTGCTGTTTCACGGATCATTCGTTGCTCATCCGTATAACTGAATTCCACATCTGTCTCCCGACTCAGGTGCCGTATACGTGCTGCGCCGGAACTTCCATTTCCAACAAGCGATCCATGGCACCGGCAATTTCCGAGGGCTCCCAACGGGAGTCCTTATCCACACCCTGGGTGGTTCGCCAGCCATCGGCGATGGAAATCTTCCCACCCTCCGCTTCAAACACCCGGCCAGTGATAGTGACCGACTCTTCCGATGCCAGCCATGCCAGCAAGGTGGAGACGTTCTCGGGGGCCCAGTAATCGAAACTGCCGTCCTTCGGCGCCGCCATCCGCTCGGCCATCGCGTCCACCGCCGTGGTCATGCCGGTGCGGGCCGCCGGTGCAACGGCATTGGCTGTGATCCCATAGCGCTGGAGTTCTGCCGCCTGGTTCAGCGTGAGTGCTGCAATACCGGCTTTGGCGGCGGCATAATTGGATTGCCCGATCGAGCCTTGCAGGCCGGCGCCGGAGGTGGTGTTGATAATGCGTGCGGACACGGCCTTGCCCGCTTTTGACTGGTCACGCCAGTAATGGACCGCGTGAGAGGTAATGCAGAAGTGCCCTTTAAGGTGCACACTCATGATGGCATCCCACTCACTCTCGGTCATGGAGGCAAACATGCGGTCTCGGTTAATGCCGGCATTGTTCACCACACAGTGGAGGTCGCCCCAGGTATCAACCGCCTGCTGCACCGCCTTGGCGCTGTCTTCGTAATTGGTGATATCGGAGGTATTGACCACGGCCTCACCACCAGCGGACAGGATCTCGTCCACCACCGTCCGTGCGGCTTGTTCGTTAATGTCATTTACCAGGACCTTTGCGCCCTCAGCAGCGAAAACACGTGCGTGCGCGGCACCCAGTCCGCCTCCGGCACCGGTGATAATCGCGACCCTTCCGTCGAGAATTCCCATAGCTGAAGCTCCTTCTGTCTGTTAGCCCAGTCGTTCGATGATGGTCACGTTGGCCTGGCCACCGCCTTCACACATCGTCTGTAGACCGAAACGCTTACCGCTGTGCTCAAGCTCGTTAAGCAACGTGGTCATGAGCCGGGCCCCGGTGGCACCCAGCGGATGCCCCATGGCGATGGCACCACCGTTGACGTTGGTCAGGGCAGGGTCATAATCCAGTTCTTTCTGCCAGGCCATCACCACCGAGGCGAACGCTTCATTGATCTCCACACGGTCAATCTGGTTCATCCTCATGCCGGCCTTTACCAATGCTTTTCGAGTGGCCGGAATGGGCGCGGTCAAGTGCCAGATTGGATCATCACCCAGCACACTGAGGTGATGGATACGGGCGCGAGGCGTGAGGTTGTAACGCTTAAGAGCCGC
This sequence comes from Marinobacter sp., assembly GCA_022014155.1. GTDB lineage: Bacteria > Pseudomonadota > Gammaproteobacteria > Pseudomonadales > Oleiphilaceae > Marinobacter. Next base: position 18,232 of record JAKLLS010000001.1, read on the forward strand.
CTCTGAGACAACCAGCAGGGCCGCAGACGCATCGGCCGTCTGACTGGAGACTGCCGCTGTAATGTCCGGGAACTGAGGGTCGACCGGCTCCAGGGTGGCCATCTTTTCCAGGCTGGTTTCCCTGGGCGTCTCGTCAATGCTGACCTCGCCAAGGGACGCAATTTCCCGCTCGAAGCGACCACTTTGGACCGCAGCCCGTGCCCGACGGTGACTCTCCAGCGCAAACGCTTCCATGTCGCCACGAGACACGCCCCAGTGAGCGGCAATGCGTTGAGCTGCATCAAACTGGCTCACGGCCTGATCGCCAAACCTGGCCCGCCACCCCTGGCTGCCGGAAAAGGGATCCGGGAATCCCAGTGACTGCCCGGCCACCATGGCGTAGGAAATAGGAATCTGGCTCATGGTCTGGACGCCACCCACCGCAATGACATCCTGGGTACCACTCATGACCGCCTGAGCGGCAAAATGAACGGCCTGTTGCGACGAACCACATTGGCGGTCCACCGTCGTTCCCGGAACCGTCAATGGCAGGCCAGCAGCAAGCCAACTGGTACGAGCGATATCACCAGCCTGCGATCCGACCGTGTCGACACAGCCGAAGATGACATCGTCGTAGTCCTCCGCCGGGATCTGGTTACGTTCGACCAACGCATTCAATACATGGGCTCCGAGATCCATCGCATGGACATGGGCCAGCCCGCCTGCCCGCTTCCCGGTTGGGCTGCGGACAGCATCCACGATATAAGCTTCAGGCATGATTCAGTCTCCGAAGGTGAATTGAGGACCAATGGGCGCACCGTCAGACAGCACGATGTCTGCGATTCGATTCTGGTGGAATTCCCGGGTCCCCCAGGAGGCATTCAGCGCCCAGGCGCGTTTCATGAACATCTGCAGGTCAGCTTCCCAGGTGTAGCCCATGGCTCCATGGACCTGAATACCGTGTCTTGCGGAAAGCCACGCCGCCTTGCAACAGGCCAACTTGGCATGAGAGACATGCAAGTCTGCCCGAGCTTCACCACTGGCAAGGGCATACGCGGCCCGATACAAGACCGGTTTAGCAAATTCGATGGCGCCAGCAACATCCGCCATTTTGTGTTTGACCGCCTGAAAACTACCGATAGGCTTACCAAACTGTTTTCGCTGTACGGCGTAGTCCACCGACAGGTCCAGCATGCGTTGCGCCAGGCCAAGACTCTGGCCGGCCACCGCAAGTACGCCCCGATTAAGGGTTTCCGCCCACACCGAAGTGCCTGCCTCGGCCCCCAGAATCCGGCTGGACGAATCCGGTTGAAATTGAATGCGGCTCAATCGTCTTGAACTGTCAATGCTGGTATTGCGTTGGCATGCAAGAGCCTCTTTGGATACCAGGTGCACCTCGCCTTCATAGTGCACCAGCACCTTGTCGGCCATATGCACATCAGCGACCAATGGACTGATTCCGTGGGCGACAGCGATTCGGATACTGCCTTCGGCGATCCGCTCCAAAAGCGCATTGCGGTCCGGCGTCGCCTCTGGCAATGCCGCCAGCAATCCCGCAGCCACGTATGCGGTATCGGCCATCGAATCCGGAATGGCGTAGTATCCGAGCTCCTGAGTCAGTAGCGACCAGGCGACGTCATCCATACCCAGCCCCCCCTGTTCTTCAGGGACTGATAAGGCGGTCAGGCCCTGCTCAGCCATTTTGCGGCGCAGTTCAGGGGAGCGGCCCTCATCGGTCTCCCATATTTCGCGCAGCATCTCAGGTGGCGCCTCGACCATCAGAAAGCGGCCAATCGCCTCTTTGAACGCGAGTTGATCTTCAGTAAAGGTAAAATCCATGGTTAGCTCCCCTCACGCCCGCGGTAGACCGAGCATCCGCTCGGCGACAATGTTGCGCTGTATTTCGTTGGTTCCTGCATAGATCGGTCCCGCTTGAGCAAACAGGAAGCCTTCCAGCCAGCTCCCACCGTCCACGGCTTCCGGCGCGTCCCCGCTGAGTTCCCCATGAGCACCAAGGATTTCCATGGCGGTTTCATGCATCTTCAAGTCCAGTTCGGACCAAACCACTTTGTTAATGCTGGACTCGGCGCCAATTTTCACACCGCGATTAACCAGGCCCACGGTGTGGTAGGCGGACTGGGCATAGGCTTCCGCCCCCATCCAGCTTTCAAGTACTGCGGTTCGAAGGCTGCTGCTTTCCCCATGCTCTGCAACATATAGTCGGTAAAGATTGACCAGCCGCCTGGCGGTTTCCTGGAAACGCGCCGGTGAGCGCAACAACAGACCACGCTCAAAGCCGGCCGTTGCCATCGCCACGCCCCACCCCTGGCCCTCAGCCCCTATACAGTTCTCCAGCGGGATGCGCACATCGTCAAAAAAGACCTCGGCGAACGCATCTTTGCCATTGAGTGCTTTGATCGGTCGAACCGACACACCCGGTGAATCCAGCGGTACCACCAGGTAACTGAGCCCATGGTGACGTTTGCTATTTGGATCGGTGCGGAACAGGCCGAAAATCCAGTCGGCGTAAATCGCCCGGGTGGACCAGGTTTTCTGGCCATTGATCACGAACTCGTCACCATCCCGTATGGCTTTGCTGCGAATGGCGGCCATATCGGATCCGGCATCGGGTTCTGACCATCCCTGCGCCCACATGTCCTGGCTGGACGCCATCCGGGGCAAAAATCGTCGTTTCTGATCTTCCGTACCGAACTCCATCAACGTGGGACCAAGTAACAGCTGACCATTCTGGTTGACCCGCATGGGAGCACCCGCGGCGTAGTACTCTTCTTCGAATATCAACCACTCGATCAGGTCACAGCCACGCCCGCCCAGATATTCAGGCCACATCACCATCGACAGCCGGCTTTCATACAGCTTGCCTTCCCAGGCCCGATGCTGCTCAAAGCCCTCGCGGGTGTCATAGCTTTCCAACGGCTTTGAAGGCACGTTCTCTTTCAACCACGCCCGCACTTCCCGCCGGAAGGCATTCTGGTTATCTGTATATTTCAGTTGCATGGAATTGAGCTCCTGCCATGGTTCCGATCAGAATTTTGCTTCACGCTTTTCCACAAAGGCCCTGCGGGTCTCGGCGGAATCGGGAGTGGTATAGGCTTCCAGAGTGAAACCTTGTTCCCAGCGATACTTGTCTTCCAGATTACCGTCCTCAATGCCGTTGAGAGCCTCCTTGGCGATCCGGATCATGCCTGGGCTCTTGGCCGCAATCTTTTCCGCAATCTCCCGGGCGGCACCAGGCAGTTCGTCCTTTGGAACCAGACGCTCGATAAATCCGTAGGCCATGGCATCGGCCGCACTGACCGGCTCTCCCGTGAAAAACATATGGCGAACTTTCTGCACCGGGAACAAGCGCTGGAGGTGGGCACCGCCGCCCATGGCGCCGCGATCCACCTCGGGCAGAGCGAAACTGGCACACTCAGAGGCGACAACAATGTCTGCAGCACCGGTAATGCCAATCCCGCCACCAAGCACATAGCCGTGAACCGCCACAATGACCGGAACAGGACAGCGATGAACCGCTTTGAAGGTGGCGTAATTGCCCGCATTCACACGAACAATCAGGTCCGGATCTGCATCCAGTTCCTTGATATCCACACCGGCACAAAAACCACGACCTTCCGAGCGGATAATCACAACTCTGACGTTCTCGTCGGAACCCAGACCGTCAATGCACCGCGCCAGAGAAAGCCACTCGTGGCTATCCAACGCGTTTACCGGTGGTTTGCGGATCACAAGTTCTGCGATACCGCCGTTAATCTCTGTGGTGAATGCACTGCTCATAAGGACGCTCCTTCTTTCCTCTGTTCGAATGCCCCGCAGGTTTGCCCAGCATGCCTGGCAATGAGTTGATCAAGGCATTCAGTGGCCTCATCAACAATGTCGATAATCAGCTCAGCGCAACTCGGCAGGTTGTCGATTGCGGCAGCCACCTGTCCGCTCGGCAAAATACCTTCGTCGGGTTTGCCTTCCACCATGGAGTGTTGAAGCAACACAGGTTGATTGGCGGCCATGACGACCTGGGAAATAGCTGAGGGATCCTCTTTGACTGCGCGGATGAAGGTCCGGAGCATGTGTATCGTGCTCATGCCGGTCTGAACCTTCCATTTCCGCGCACTGCGAAGGGCAATCCAAAGACGCCCTATCGGACCTGCAGCTTCCAATTGACGGATGAACTCGTTTTCGATCATTCGGTGGCGCATGCCATCCACCGCCGTGGTGACACGAATAGACTGAGTGTCACCCACACTCAGATATCGAAGCAGGGTTTCTTTCGGAGTCGGTGAATCCGAGGTCATCATGAAGCGCGTGCCCATGGCTATCCCCTCGGCACCGGCTGCCAGTGCACTCGCCAAACCACGCCCGGTTGAGAAACCACCGGCCGCGATGACCGGAACCGATACCGCATCCAGGACCTGGGGCAGCAATATTGAGCTGGGAACGCCGCCAGTATGGCCTCCGCCCTCACCACCCTGAATGGTGATCATGTCAGCCCCAAGTTCAACAGCCTTTACCGCGTGCTTTAACGCGCCCACAGTGGGCACACACAGAACACCGGCATCCTTGAAGCGTTGGATGGTTTGCTTGTCCGGGCCCCGGCCGTAGCTCACCGCCCTCAGATGATATTTGATGGCAAGATCAACACACTGGCTGGCGTTTTCCTGGAACATATGGAAATTCAATCCAAAATGACTCCCGCCGATCGCCTCAATCACACGCAGAATCTCGCCCTCCAGCTTTTCCGGCTCGATCGTAGCGCCCGCCAGAAACCCGAAACCACCAGCCTTTGTCGTTGCGATGACCAGGTTGGCATCCGACACCCACCCCATGGCGGTCTGGATGATGGGATACTGGCAGCCCAAAGCTTCAGTCACCCGTGTACCAAGTACACTCATGACCGCTCTCCCTCGGCGGCATCCGCTTTGTTGCGAGCGGCCATCGCCTTGCCATCAAAGCCTCCCAGCTTGTCGCCGGATACCTGATCGTTGTGTACGTGGGCGAAATGGTGCCAGGCAAATACCGCTTCCATCCCGGTGCGTTTGCCCTGTAAATCCTCGATATGATTGACAGCCTGTTTTGTCAGGGCCAGCCCCATCCGTGGCTGGCGGGCAATTTTTCCTGCGACTTCAAACGCGTGTTGCTCCAGTTGATCGCGGGGCACCACCCGATTCACCATACCCAGCTCATAGGCCCTCGCCGCAGGCATTCGATCTCCAAGGAAGAGAAATTCCTTGGCAATCCGCGGATGCATTTCAAAGGCATGGGCAAAATATTCCACGCCGGGTATACCCATCCGCACCACAGGGTCCTGAAAGAACGCGTCGTCACTTGCAATAATCAGGTCACAAACCCAGGCCAGCATCAGCCCGCCCGCTATACAGGCCCCCTGCACCACGGCAATGGTTGGCTTGGGCATCTCACGCCAGCGCCGGCACATATTCAGATAGACTTCCTGTTCCCGGACATACAGGTACTCGCCCCCGGGCTTGTTGGTGTGATCCCACCACAGATGCACATGATCGAAGGACTTGTTGACGTCCCTTCCCGGCGTTCCAATATCGTGACCCGCCGAAAAGTGCTTGCCGGTGGCTGTCAGCAAAATGACCTTGACGTCATCATCATTGATGGCCCGGCGGAAACAGTCATCCAGCGCGTAAGTCATCTGGGAGTTCTGAACATTGTTAAACTCCGGCCGGCTCATGGTGACAATGGCGACGCCACCTTCAACGCGATATGTAACCGGCTGCTCCGTTTCATACACGGCCCCATCTTCCCGCGAGACCAGCTTATCGATCTGGCTCATAGCTCAACCTCCTCCGGCTTGCGGATACCCCTGGGGTCACCTTTCAACTGCTTGGAACGCAGATTGTGGGGGTCAAGGCGGGCAATAATGTCCAGCTGCTCCGCCGTAGGGTGCGGAGTCTCCCCCAGCTCTTCCGCTTTCAGCAGCGGGAACCCCGTGTTTTCCTGCACCATTTCAAAGCTCACACCCGGGTGAAGGGAAACGACCCTGGCTGCGTTATCCAGACCGGCAAAATCCATCACACAAAGATTGGTCACGGTGACGCCAATCCCCATAAAGTCCCGCCGCATGAGGTCACTCCAGCGTTCGGGTTTGAAGCCAACCCCGGACACCATGTCGACCTCGCCCTCGACAAAAACGCGCTTGGAGTGCATTGGCACGAAGAAAGAGTTCAGGTGATTGATGCTGTTACCCGGCAGCCCACGGACGCCCAGCATGGCGACCTTCGGTTTGCTATAGTCACCAACAACGGAGAGATTGCTCTGGGCCCAACGGTCTATCTGGGTGGGCCCGACCATCGCGTGCCGACGACCATGCCAGACGCAGTCGAACACACGCTCGAAAGGCATGTAGCCGGAGTATTTCGGCTCATAATTGCCGCGAGGGCCGACCGGAATCGGCTCCTCCACCAGAAAGGCTTCACTGTCGGTCATCAGCAGTTCCGGCGAATGCGTCACTTTTGCCAGGCTGGCACCCAGGCGCGGAATGATGCCCAGCCCGGAAGCCAGGACCTCACCGTTGTCCCGCCACGCCTCGGAAGCCGCCACAATCATTAATTCAGCCAGACTGAAATCAGGGGTAGCCATGTAAACGCTCCTCAAAAAATTGGCAGTGGAAGGGCAGAGATTTTCTCGGCACCGCCGTTACGCTCGCGGTACTCGTCTTCGTTGCACCGAACATACTTTTCGACATAGGTTGCCCAGCCACTGTCCTCACGGGCACCGTCGCTGTATTCCTTAAGATGCGTCATATCCCAGCCGTACTCCGGACCACAGCTGGTGGGGTGTGCACCGAGAGGCGCCTCAACCACACCGGTCACCAATGACCGCTCGAAGGTGTTGAAGCGGGCCGTGGCTTTGGTCAATTCCAGCTTTTCCTCAACCACTTCTGCCGAGACAAAGCACTTGTCCGCAGCGCGGGCAACATGTTGATCGAAGTAGACGTCATGGCCAGTAACGAGGGTGTTACCCAGACGGTCGGCACGATTTACATGAACGAAGGCCACATCCAGATTCAGCGCAGGCATGGCGAGAAGTTCTTCGCCGTCGTCATAGGGGGAGCGGATGGTTTTCAACTCCGGATTGTGTGTCAGTACATCCGTTGCCAGGCCAGCTCGGGCCGGCAGAAACGGGACGCGCATACCTGCAGCTTTCAGGCCCCACTGGAAAAGGCCTTCATCCAGTTCCATCACATCCAGCGTGCCGGCTTGGCGGGCCTTGCGGAAATATGGCTCTAAAGGAATGGCATCCAGAGTGGCAAACCCGAAGATCAGCTTGCGGATTTTGCCGGCAGCCGCCAGCATCCCCACTTCCGGACCGCCATAAGCCACAACTGTGAGGTCTTTCACATCACTGCGTAGAATCTCGCGAACAATGGCCATTGGTTTACGCCTGGGGCCCCATCCACCAAAACCGATGGTCATACCATCTCGCAATTCAGCGACGACCTGAGCCGATGTCATCTGTTTGTTCATTACGAATCTCCTCTTTGGCCAACGCCGAAGTCATGCCCCCAAATACTCACGCGACTGAACTCGAAGACCGAGTGCTGATCCCAATCCACCTGAAGACCACCACAGCCATACTCGAGATCGAATCCGGAGGGTGTCTTCATGTAGAAAGAGGTCATCCTGTCATTGAGATGCTGACCAAGCGTTGCGGACAACGGCACGTTGTGGGCTTCGCGACGATCATGAGCCCGACCGACTTCGGTCATATTCTCGACTTCGACCATGACATGGACGCATTTGGAAGGGACGTCGTACTCAGCAATCGCCAGACTGTGGTGGCGGGCATTACCACAGTGCATGAAGTGGATACGGGTTGGGGGTGCTGCCGGGTCCGGGCGAAAATTGAAGATATCGGAATGGCGGAAGCCCAGGACATCACAATAGAACTCCAGGCAGGTATCGAAATCCACTGCCGGCAGCACGGTATGCCCGAGCCCCATGTTACCGGTGACAAATCGGGGAACGCCTTGAGGGGAAGCAAATGGAAGGCAATCAGAAATGTGTCCCCAGGTAAGCTCATGACGATTGCCCACCGGATCCACTACCTGAGCAACGGCCTGCACCCCCCTTGACTCGCACAACTGAGTCGAGCCTAATTCATAAGTGACGCCTTTCTTATCGAGCCTCTCAAGCATTGAGGAGAAATCTGCTTCACTCGCCAGCTCCCATCCTGATGCCTGGTAGACATCGGAGCTGCCCTCCTCAATTAATATACGAAAGGGGCGCTCGTCCATCTTGATGTAGAGTTCGCCTGACGGTCCGTCGGCTGTCATCATCCCCAGCACATCCTCGGCATATCGGCGCCAGGATTCCAGGCTACGGGTCTGAACGACAAAATAGCTCAACGACTTAATTTCACTCACGCGTTTTCTCCTAATCCACCGGAAGTTTCGGACTTCTTTGCATTGTGGTGAGATCAGGGGTGGCGCTCATCGTCCATTGAGACTAAGAACCAGCGAAGGATTAAAAAAGAAGAGCTACGAGCAAAAAAAACCGCCTCTTATCAAGAGACGGTGAATGGAAATCAAATGCGGGGGTCCATTCCAAGGAGGTCACAACGCAGACAACGTGTGAAGTTGCGCTCCCATTCTTATCGGGACCAGCGCCAGATTCATCGTCCAAAGGGCCTAGGCGACATAGGATATTAAACCGTTACTTCCGTTTGGGTGCGCCCTACCCGGTCAACGAAATAACAGTACCCATCGCTGTCATATCGAAGGAGATCTACAGAGCCCCACCAGGCGCCACCTTTCTGAAAAACATCCAGGTCGCCAAACCTTTCAATCGAGAGCCGCCAGTTATCTGTGGTTGAGCCGGAACCCAGCATGCACCGCAGTGAGTGAGTCCTGTCCCGGGGCTCCAAAGGGCGCTTGAGTAGAGATTTGAAAACCTCACCGCTATATTGAAATACGGTTATGCCATACTTCCCGACATCGCCCCAAAACTTGCGGTCACTGAACTCGCGACGCATGACGATTGACGCCCCAGAGGCAAGCGCTGTTGATATAACCGACGTGGCTGCCGCTCCGTGATCGAGGGGAAAACAGCAGTAAAAAACGTCCGTTTCTGCTGCATCAATGGTCTCCTCCAAAACATCACCGCAAGTCATCCAATGCATGTGACTGTATTTCGCCGCTTTGGGCAAACCGGTCGTTCCTGAAGTAAAGATATAAAGCATGTCGTCTTTCGCCCGAATTCCTGACCTCAGCAAGGAACCGGGCCGCTCCCTGGACGCGCGATCAACGTCCACAACAAACGAAGTGTCAAAGCGGGCAGGGATTTCCTGACCAGCAGGCTTCTCGGGATCGGGAACCAGCCATACTGGAACACAATGATCCTCAGGAGTAGGCACGAATGACTCAACACACTCCTCGCCCACAATGGCAACTTTCGCACTCGTACGCTCTACTACATGAATCAGTGTCGCTCCACTCAGGTGATAACTCACCAACGCCGTGATCGCGCCTATCTTTGCCAGAGCAAACCAGCAAAAAAACATGTCCGGTCGATTCTCGAACGCTATTGCACACACATCTCCCGACTTTACCCCCCTGGCAACGAGCGCATTCGCATACTGATTGATTCGCGCATCGCATTCCCGGTAGCTGAAGGAATCACTTCCGTATACAAGAAATGGCCGGTCAGGATGCCCATCCACCACCGCTTCAATGCGGTCCCCCAATGAGTAGTGTTCCTGAGGTTCAATTTCTGTAGCGACAGCCGAGAGCTGATCAAGCCTTCCCTGCGTCTCGCCTCTCGGAGGAATACAGGGCTTCCTTATCGCTAATTCCACAGCAGCTGAACTTGTGTCACTCATATCCCCTCCACGCCATCATTCTTCGAAGCCCACCTGGACATACCACCCGCACGAGCAATCAAGCGCAGGTGTTGTTGGTGCACAGATTATGAGAGCAGAAAAGGGAGCAACATCGTCCGTTGGGACTAAGCTGGCACGATCTGAAAAGTATCAATGAGCCAACAATCTATTAATGGTCTGAATGGACGATGCCCTGATTCGGCAGGGCAGCAATCATAGATTCAAATGGCAACAAACAGTCGTGACACCACGACGGCCAGTGACCTGCTTCTTACGTCTTAAAGGGTGGAACCATGCAAGAAAAGAACAGCATTGACGACCTGCCTCTACCAGTAGGCAAGTTTGCCAACCTCCAGAACGGGCTAAAGGTGCACTACCTTGATATTGGCAATGGCCCGACCATTGTCTGGCTACACGGTTCCGGGCCAGGAGCCAGTGGGTTCAGTAACTTCAAGGGTAATTATCCTATCTTTGAAAAGGCAGGCTTCCGCAACATTGTCCTCGATCTGCCCGGATTTGGCCGTTCAGACAAACCCGACACCGTAAACTATGACCTCAGCTTCTTCGTGAGTAACCTCAAACTCCTGCTCGACGACATAGGCGTTGATCGGTGTACGTTGATCGGCAACTCCCTGGGAGGTGCCATCGCCCTGGGATTCACGCTGGACAACCCTGAACGTATCAACAACCTCATTCTGATGGCCCCTGGCGGCGTGGAAGAAAGAGAAACCTATTTCCAGATGGAGGGCATCAGGACAATGGTTGGGGTTTACGGTGAGGGACCGATGGGTGTGGAGCAAATGCGTCAGGTAATGACCCATCAGCTTTTTGATGCGAGCCAGCTGCAGGAAAGCACCCTTGAAGAACGCGCAGCCGTTGCGGTTTCTCAACCAGCCAACCTGTTCTCAACCATGATGATCCCGAACATGACGCCCCGGCTGAGTGAGATCACATGCCCCATTCTCGGATTCTGGGGCACCAATGATAAATTCAATCCGGTCACTGGTGCCTTCAAGGTTCTGAATAACTCGCCCAACGCCCGATTTACACTGCTGAACCGCTGTGGACATTGGGTACAGGTAGAGCATCAACAGCTATTCAACCGGCAGTGTCTTAACTTCTTGCAGACCTGACTCAAAGCACCCGACACATAACGAACGTAAAGCAGCCAGCGCCATTAGTTAAGCTAATGGCGCTGGCTTGCTGGAGCCTGCGGATAATCGCGACTCTGCCTATCTCGGGAACATCGGAAAACTACTGAGTTTATCGGGCACCCTGCATTGATAGGTGTCCAACTGGCAAATATTGCTGTATTGCATACTACCACCTGGTCTGTTGACGATTATCGTACTCATCAAAACAACCGAAAAACCAATTACAAGAAATCCAACAACTACGTTTTTTGTTTTCATGATGCCTCCCGGACATTCTTATTGCGGTCCAAATTCGAAGAGACCGTATTGGGGTTTTGTTACCCATAACCCACACTAACGGGAACATCCGGAAGCCACCTCGTCCAAACAGACTAGACAAATGTCATGGTCATGGCCCGACCGAAACACCCCCGGAACGGAGCCTAATCAGGAAACCTCAGATAAACCTTTTCAGAGGTTGCAACAGCCTGACACGCCAATGTCCACCCCTCAGAGAGTTCTTCACTGTCCAGCGCTTCGTTTGCCAGCAGATCGACCTCGCCGTTTACCAGGGTGCACATGCAGGATGCGCAGGAACCAACCAGACAGCTGTGTGGCGGCTTCATCCCGCCACGCTGCATAGCAGCCAGTAAAACTTCGCCCGGCTCGCACTCAATCTCATGGGTTTCTCCGTCCAATTCAACCGTGAGGCGCGTTGCCGTTGCCCCATCGTGCTGAACCACACTCTCCACACTCCTTTCACTTTCTCCCGGCAAGGAAACAAATCGTTCAACATGGACGGATTTCCCATCAACGCCGGCAAGCCGCATCGCCTTTTCAACCCCTTTCATGAAAGGGTCCGGGCCGCAAACATAGACTTCAGGTCCGGGGATGCCCTCGACAAATCCGGCCAGCTGTTGCTCTGAGGGATACCCCTGAACAGAGTCTAACCAGTGAATGATTTGCAATCGTTCAGGGTACCTGGATGCCAGGTCATTCAGAGTATTGCGGAATATAACCGATCGCTCATCGCGATTCGCATAGACCAGCCTGATGGTCCCCTCACCCTGGCTGAGTGCCGATCGAAGAATCGACAGGATTGGGGTAACCCCACTTCCCCCTGCGAACAGAAGAAAATTCTGGTTCAGATTCCTTGGAACGAATGCACCGGCAGGCCGTAACACCTGGAGCGTATCCCCAGCGCTGATTGAGTCACACAGCCAATTTGATCCTCGACCATCATCCACGCGCTTAACGGTTACCCGAAGCTTCTCGTTCTCAAACGGGGAACTGGACAGCGAATAACATCGGGGTAACCAGTCACCCTGCCAGGGGATTCTCAGAGTCAGAAACTGGCCCGGACGATAGCGGAAGTCCTGCTCCAATGACGCCGGAACATCAAATTCAAACGAACAAGCGTCGTGAGTTTCCGGAATAACAGAGGCAACCCTGAGTTCTCTGTAATCGGTAACACTCATACTACACCCCCTGGCCCTGGCCGCCGTCCATGCGCAGCTCACTGTGATGGACCGCCCCGGCTATATCCAGTGCCGCCAGATAGCCAAAGGTCATTGCCGGCCCAAGCGTTGCCCCCGCCCCGGGATAAGTCGCCCCCATGACAGACGCCGACGTGTTGCCAATGGCATACAGTCCGCTGATCGCCTCTCCATTCTCAAGAAGTACCCGCGCATGCTCATCCGTTTTGAGCCCGCCTTTGGTACCGATATCACCGGCCTGCATTGGCATCGCATAGAACGGCCCTTTGGCGACCGGAGCCAAACAGGGGTTGGGCGTTACGTTGCTGTCTCCGTAGTAGCGGTCGAATACATTCCCACCTCGTCCAAAGTCTTCGTCGGTACCTGTCGCTGCGTACCGGTTCATCCGCTCCACGGTCTGTGCCAGCCCGGCACCATCGATACCAATCTGGCCGGCGAGTTCTTCCAACGTATCGGCCCTGAAATAAACACTGTTGAGCCACTCCTTGCTCAACCGACTATCCGGCATGATCTGTCCCGGCATCAGGGGACCCATGGCGTAATTGAAACGGAATTTGCTGTCGAAGATCGCCCAGCAAGGGATGGATTGCCCGCAGGTCTGTTCATTGTCCGCGTACATCGCGTCAACAAATTCCAGGTATGGAGCGGCTTCGTTGACGAAACGCTTACCTTGCCCGTTCACCACTATCGCGCCGGGAAATGCTCGCTCAGCAAACACCCCCCGCGCTTTATCTTCCCCGGGAATCAACAACGTCGGTGCCCACCACGCCTTGTCCAGCATTTCGGTTGCCGCTCCCAGCTGCTGCGCGGCTTCAAGCGTAGCACCGGTATTTGCACCTGATGGTGTGGCGCTCCAGGCAACATTGGTCGGGCCCGGCAAATACTTTTCCCGGAGCAATGGATTCTGTTCAAACCCCCCCGCCCCAAGAATCACTCCACGCTTCGCGCCAATGACTATCCGCTTCCCCTCGCGAATCGCAACAACGCCGGTAACCCGACCATTTTCCTCAATCAACTCAAGACAACCGGTGTTGAGCCACATATCAACGCCCCGGTCGATCAGCGACGCCCGCAAACTGGCGACCAGCGAATTCCCCAGCGCCGTTCTGCGATCCCGATCTTCACCGGTCCGCTTGCGCCAGAGGGCGTCCAGCTTATAGCGCAGCATCAGCCAGAGCACCATCAGACGCCAACCACGGGACTTCGACATCGCCTTATGAGCCTGCCTGGCCGTCCAGGAAATTTTGCCCATCAGCATGTTCCCGCTGGCTCCCTTTCTGAGCTTGGGCAGTTCGTCCCCCAGTACCGATGAGTCGAACAGTTCGGGATCCAGAGTCCGGCCTCCGGCCAGGGAACCTTCGAGATGCGGGTAATAATCCGGATACTTGTCGGCGACGGCGTAACGCACTCGCGAGTTATTCTCCAGCCACTCGATCATTTCCGGCGCTTTATCGATGTAGGTCCGAACCCGTGTCTCATCGATATCGTTACCGATGGCATTGTTCAGGTACGTCCAGGCTTTTTCCGGACTGTCATCTCCACCAATCGCTTTGAAGTGATGGTTGCAGGGAATCCAGATACCGCCACCTGAGAGTGCCGATGTACCGCCATACTCACCCGTCTTTTCGATAACCAGCACCCGTAATCTATTCGCTGCCGCCGTTACCGCCGCCGTCATCGCGCCAGCGCCGGACCCGACAACCACAACGTCATACTTAACCTCGAACTCGGAATAACTACTCATTGCCACACCTGTCTCAGTCTTGAAAGGAAAGAGAGGAGAAAAGCAGGCCCCAG
>JAKLLS010000001.1:32600-69222 GCA_022014155.1 Marinobacter sp.
ATTGCCACACCTGTCTCAGTCTTGAAAGGAAAGAGAGGAGAAAAGCAGGCCCCAGGAACCAGGAGGCCGGCTCACTCGTCACACATAGGGGTCACACATAGGGGTCAGGATTGGGCAGACCCAGCTGAACAGTGCCGAACGCCCGCCCATAGGCAGCAACGTTATTGGCAATGTGTCCACGAGCCTGGTGCACATCCCGGAAAAGCCGGGCAACAGGATTGGTGTTGTATAGCCCCGACGCAGCCATGGATTTAAGCAATGCGTTGATTTTCTCTGCACAGGTGTTGGTTACATAGGCAGACTGGTAGCGGTATAGCAGGCGGGTTTCGACGTCAGGCAATTCGCCTTTTGCGGCGCTATCAAGGAGCTCTCCGTAATTTCTGTTCAGCACCAACTTGAGCATATCCAGTGTCAGGATCGCGTCGGCCGCTGCGTCCTGAGCCACAGGATCTTCCGCCGTCTTGGCGCCGTGCTTGCCGATGTGCTTGGCGGCATTGTCACAGAACTCATTGATGGCACCCTGCAGCGCACCTAATGCCGAGGTTGAAACTGCACGAGAAAACACCTGGGCGAAAGGAATTGCAAAGATGGGATTGGTGTTGACCTGCAGACCAGGAGTCGCCTCGGGCGAACTGTTGTTGGTGCGCTGGACGCGGTGGGCCGGTACAAACGCATCCTCGACAACAATGTCGTGGCTGCCGGTACCACGGAGGCCCAGCACATCCCAGTTTCGTTCGATCCGGTAATCCTTGAGGGGAACAAGGAACGTGCCGTGCTCCTGCCCCTCTCCGTTCTCATCCGGTGGCAAAATACCGCCAAGCAATGTCCACTTACAGTGTTCGCTGCCGCTCGAAAAGCCCCACCGCCCGCTAATGCGATAACCACCCTCAACCGGCGTCACCCTGGCAACCGGCATGTAGGTTGAGCCAATCAGGGTATCCGTATCTTCACTCCAGACATCTTCCTGGGCTTCAACCGGGAAACGTGCAAGCTGCCACGGATGAACGCCCATCACGCCATAAATCCATGCCGTTGACATGCAACCTTCAGCCAAGGCCATTTGGATCTCGAAGAAAGTACGTGGGTCGACTTCGTAACCTGCATACTGCTTTGGCTGCATCGCCTTGAACAAACCGGCCTCTTGCATGTCGGCGATGGTTTCATTCGGTATCTTGAGGTCTCTCTCGGCCTGGGCGGCCCGAGACTTCAGGGAAGGAATGAGCGCACGCGCCCGTTCAATCAGTTCACGTTCTTGTTGAGTTTTTTGATGAGTGACAGCCATTGATAATCCTCCAGGGGTTGCCGCAGCGTCATTTATCAGCGGTTAAGCCTGATTATCGAACCGACTCCCTCGTGGCTCATCGTCAAACCGGACTATAGATTTAAAACTTGCAACACCTCTGAGGCACATCCGATTCAAACCAGATCAAATCGATTTTGGAGGATGGCAATCGTCGTTAGTCCATAGAGACGATGCCGCGGCTGTTGGCGAAACCGATACTGGGCATGAACCAGGATGCTCAAAAGAGGTGGATAACAATGCCCCAACAAACCGGTTTCGACCCCAAAGAATTTCGCGCAGCACTCAGCACGTTCACAACGGGTGTGACCATTATTACGACAAAAGCAGAAGACGGTGAGCCCATTGGCATTACAGCCAACAGCTTCAATTCCGTCTCACTCGACCCGCCCATGGTGCTCTGGAGCCTCGATAAATCGGCAATGAGCTTGCCAGCCTTCACGAATAACAAGCATTGGAACGTTCATATCCTTTCAACAGAACAGGAGGCGCTGTCTGGCCGATTTGCGTCCAGAGGCGAGGACAAGTTCCAGGGTCTGGAGCTGGACGAAGGTGTAAACGACATTCCACTCATGAAAGATTGTACCGCCCGATTTAACTGCCGGACTGCATTCATTTATGAGGGTGGTGATCACATGATCTTCGTAGGCGAGGTGATCAACTTCGACAAAACGGACCTTCCACCGCTGGCCTTTCAGAGTGGCCAGTACGCCCTGGCAGCACGAAAGCCCCGGGAAGGCGTGCAGCTCGCAGCGACTCCACCTCCGGAGTGCAGCTATACGGAAGACCTGCTTGGTTATCTCGCCGGGCGAGCACACTTCCAGTTGGTGGCCGCACTTAAAAACATCCTGCAAAGCCAGCAACTTGATGAACAACAGTTTTTCATTCTGTCCGTGCTCACTATCCGGGACAACTTAACCATTGAGGAAATCAATAACTACGTTGACTACACCGGAAGCTCAGTCTCTGTGGAGGTTATGCAGAAACTTGAACAGCAGGATTATGTCGCTCGTGCAAAGAAAGAGAGTGGTGAACGCTATCTGCTGACAGCATACGGCAGGGATGTCTCATTAAAGCAAATTGCGGTTGCAAAGGCTGTTGAAGAACAGCTGGCAAAGCAACTGGGGCCCGGTGACTCAGCGGCACTGAAAATTCTCCTGAAACGGCTGATCAAAGTCACCGACCCGGGTTTGCCTGATCTGTGGGTGAACAGTGATCAAGATGCACATAACCATGATTAACGATCAGATCATCGACCAACTGGGAAAGGAACTCTTTAACGCATTGCAAAGTCGTGAAAGCGTTTCACCGCTATCAATCCGATACCCTGAAATGACCATCGAGCAGGCTTACCGGATTTCACTGCGTTTTCTCGAGTTCCGCCGCTCTGTTGGTCAGAAAGTCATTGGTAAAAAAATCGGAGTCACTTCCAAAGCCGTTCAGGACATGCTCAACGTCCACCAACCGGATTTTGGTTTCCTGACTGACAACATGGAAGTTGCCAACGGCAGTGATGTCAGTCTGGAAACACATAAACTGGTTCAGCCTCGAGCCGAAGGTGAAATCGCTTTCATCCTCGGCAAAGATCTTAAAGGCCCGGGTGTAACCGCTGAAGATGTCCTTGAAGCCACCGAATACGTTATGCCTTGTTTCGAGATCGTCGATTCACGAATTCAGGACTGGAAGATCGCCATTCAGGATACGGTCGCCGACAACGCCTCCTGCGGTGTATTTTCGCTCTCTTCCACTCACACTGACCCGCGCTCTCTCGACCTCGCAGCGGTAGAGCTAACCATGACCAAAAATGGTGAACCTGCTGGCCATGGCACGGGATCCGCTGTGCAGGGGCATCCCTGCCAGGCCGTGGCATGGCTTGCCAATACCCTCGGTGAACTCGGCATCCCATTTCGCAAAGGCGAAGTCATCCTCTCCGGGGCACTCGCTCCTTTAGTCCCGGTCTCTGCCGGGGACCGTATCGAGATGACCATCACGGGGCTCGGCTCCGCAAACCTCGCCTTTATCGATTGATTCTACGGAGATGAACATGAGCAAGAAAATCCGCTGCGCGCTGATTGGACCAGGAAATATCGGTACCGATCTGTTGTACAAATTGCAACGAAGTGACGTCCTCGAACCGATATGGATGGTCGGGATTGATGCAACGTCAGAAGGCTTGAAAAGAGCAGAAGAGATGGGGCTGAAGACAACCTCCGACGGGGTTGACGGACTACTGCCACATGTAAAAGACGATAATATTCAAATTGCTTTTGATGCCACCTCGGCTTACGTTCACGCCGAAAACAGCCGCAAACTCACCGAACTGGGCGTACTTGTGGTTGATCTGACACCAGCGGCCATCGGTCCCTACTGCGTGCCGCCGGTCAACCTCGAGGAGAACCTGCGAAACGGTGCAACCAACGTCAATATGGTTACCTGTGGAGGGCAAGCTACCGTGCCTCTTGTTGCCGCCGTCTCACGAGTACAGCCCGTTGAATATGCCGAGATCATTGCAACGGCAGCCTCAAAATCCGTCGGGCCGGGCACACGCAAAAACATCGATGAATTCACTCGAACCACCGCCGGCGCCGTGGAAAAAGTGGGCGGTGCCAAACGCGGCAAGGCGATCATCGTCATCAATCCCGCAGAGCCTCCGCTGATCATGCGCGACACCGTACACTGTCTCACCGAGGGTGAGCCGGACCAGGCAGCCATCACCGCCTCGATTCAGGAGATGATCGCCGAGGTCCAGAAGTATGTACCGGGATACCAGTTGGTGAACGGTCCGGTCTTTGATGGCAACCGGGTTTCTATTTTTATGGAAGTTGAGGGGCTGGGTGACTACCTGCCCAAATATGCGGGCAACCTGGACATCATGACCGCCGCCGCCGCTCGCACTGCCGAAATGTTCGCTGAAAAACTACTCACCCAGACTGCGGTTTAAGGAGGTTGTCATGAACCTGCGCGGTAAAAAAATCACCGTTCACGATATGTGCCTGCGTGACGGCATGCACCCCAAGCGACACCAGATCAGCCTTGATGAAATGAAAGCCATCGCCCGGGGCCTCGACGAAGCAGGTGTACCACTTATTGAGGTCACCCACGGCGACGGTCTGGGCGGAGCGTCGGTCAACTACGGCTTCCCGGCACACAGCGATGAAGAGTACCTGGCGGCGGTTGTGCCCCTGGTCAAAAACGCCAGGGTATCCGCGTTACTTCTGCCAGGCATTGGCACGGTGGATCACTTGTATATGGCGAAGGATCAGGGCGTCGGTACGATCCGGGTGGCGACTCACTGCACCGAAGCCGATGTTTCAGAGCAACATATCTCGGAAGCCAGAAAGCTGGGGCTCGATACGGTCGGATTCCTGATGATGGCCCACATGAACAGTCCGGAGGGGCTCACCCGACAGGCCAAACTGATGGAGAGCTATGGCGCAAACTGTGTCTACATCACCGACTCCGCCGGCTATATGTTACCGGAAGATGTACACGCCCGGATTTCCATGCTCAGGGATGCGTTAGACGACAACACCGAGATTGGCTTCCACGGCCACCATAACCTGGCGATGGGTGTCTCGAACTCGATCGCGGCGGTTGATGCCGGTGCCATCCGTATTGACGCTGCGTGTGCAGGGCTGGGTGCTGGCGCCGGCAACACCCCCATGGAGGTGCTTGTCGCAGTCTGTGACCGCATGGGCATCGAAACCGGAGTCGATGTTTTCGGTATTCAGGACGTCGCTGAAGACCTGGTCTTCCCCATCATGGACTTCCCCATTCGAAGTGACCGTGATGCCCTGACGATGGGTTACGCCGGCGTCTACGGATCCTTTTTGCTGTTTGCCAAGCGCGCTCAGGCCAAGTACGGCGTACCTGCCCGTGAAATCCTTGTGGAGATGGGTAGGCGGGGCATGGTCGGCGGCCAGGAAGACATGATTGAAGACACGGCGCTCACACTGCTCAAACAACGTCAGGCCTCAGCCTGAGGACTATGGGCCAGCATGAAGGCTCGTGATCGACTCAGTTGGCGCACCCATGGCTTTCTCGCACTGTTGGTAATGACCTACGCGGGAAGTTTCATGGGGCGGCAAATCATGTCAGTGATGATTGAGCCGATCAAACAGGAGTTCAATGCCAGCGATACCGCCATGGGTCTCATCTCCGGATTGGCGTTCGCAATTGTTTATGCCTTCCTGGGGCTGCCGGCAGGACGTCTCTCTGATCGTCATTCCCGGGCACGGATTCTGGCCTTCAGCCTCGGGTTGTGGGCCATTGCCACACTGCTTTGCGGCTTTGCAGTCAGCTTTTTGATGCTGATAGTCGCCCGGATGTTGGTGGCAGCGGCCGAAGCGCCGCTGACGCCCGCGTCACTATCGCTGATCGCGGATCTGTACCCACCTCACAGGCGTTCGCTGGCCATCAGTTGCTTTACAGGTGCGCCTACACTCTCGATTGTCGTTGGCCTCAGTGTCGGTGCCTGGATCGTAGAAGATTACGGCTGGCGCATGGGGTTTTTCCTGATTGGCGCGCCATTGCTTGTCATGGCACTGCTCTTCCGCTTTGGCGTCAACGAACCGCGTAGGGGCGAGTGGGATCCGGTGAATGAAGATGCTCCCGCGCCAGAGAGTCTCTACCGTGCCGCACTGACCCTCGTCAGGAATCGTCCCTGTCTGATGTTGATCTGCGCAAGTGCGACCACCACGTTTGGCGCTTTCTCCTTCGTCATGTGGAACACCGCCTTTCTCATACGCTCACACGAACTATCACTGCAGCACGCGGGCATTCTTGCCGGCATCGCGACCGGGGTTGCCGCAGGCGTGGGCAGCCTGTTCAGTGGTTGGCTTACGGATCGGCTCAGCGTTAACAACAAAGCCTGGTTAATTCGTATCCCACTCATCGGTCATTCATGCGCGCTCGCGGGAATGCTGCTTTATCTGTTGAGTCCTACTGGACTCCTGGGCAGCGTCGCTGGGGTACCTGTACCAACCGCTATGATCTGGTGTGCTTTTTCAGGTTTTTTCACCGTTTTCTGGGTGGGCGCTTCGTTTAATCTACTTACCCAACTCGTCACGCAATGGCAACGAGCAACCGCAATCGCTTTGCAGACCGTGTTTTCTACTTTGTGCGGCATTGGGCTCGGGCCATTAATAACAGGTGCTCTCAGTGATAGTCTTTTGCCGGTTGCTGGCGGGGAATCCCTCAGGTATGCATTGGTCATCGTGAGCCTGACAGCACTATTGCCAATGGCGATGCTATGGTCACTTCATCGTCTCAAGGTTTGGCAGCTGCAACCCCATCGCCAGCAGATTGAGGCGTTGGCCCCCGGCTAGAAGCGACTGTCCACCAGCATGAGACTGACCCAGGCACCGGCCAGATCCTTGTGGCCAACGCCTGAACGGTCAGAATCGGTCGGGCCGGATCATGGCATCCATACCACCATCAGCGAACAAGACAGTACCGTGAATAAAGCTCGCACGGGGTGAAGCCAGGTAGCAAATAACGTCTGCCACCTCTTCGGGACGACTTCCGCGTCCAAGCGGAGCAACAAAATTCCTGGTTGCTTCACCGTATGTTGGATGTTCTTTGGCTGCCTGTAGCAATGGCGTCTCAACGGCCCCCGGCGCCACCACATTCAGCCTCACTCCTGCCTTACCCCAAGCTACGGCCTTCTGTCGCGCCATGACACTGACGGCATATTTAGAGCCGCCATAGGCAACCATCGGGTCATTGATTTCCTTGGCCAGTGCAACTGCAGCGGCTTCATCGTTGTTCAGCATTTTCTCCACGACCAGAGAATCGTCGACACCTGGCTGAACCGATGCAACGGACCCGACAACTACCGCAGACGGTGATTCACCCGCTTGCAAAGCCTTGAAAAATCCATCCAGAAGTTCACTGACACCAAAATAATTAACTGAGACGATCAGCCCACAATTAGTCACCGACACGCCCAGTCCGGCGCACAGAATCAGCTGATCAACCTTCTCTTCCGCTCGACACAGAACCTCCCGAATTGCACTCTGACGCCCCTCCTTGATCGAAAGATCTGCAATGACATCCGCATTAGCACGATCGATACCAATAACCTGGTGACCATTGTTTTTAAGCTGTTCACAAACAGCGGCTCCAATACCGGAGGCCGAACCGGTAACAACTGAGGTTGGCATAAGTAGACATCCTTCTGGTTAAATACTGTTAGAAAGCTATCAAATATTCGCGACAGCTAACACGATAAAATTCCTGCACATTGAGGATCCATCAGCCCCCAGGATCACACATCGTCAATTCGGACGAGTAACGTACCAGACTCGTGAGGCATCCCTTTAAAGCAGACGCAGAATCCCTACGCTCCCAATAGTCTTATCGGACGATGCCACCCACTTACCCCGATGCAATAGTGATCCCCGGACAGCCATGATACGGCGTCTGGAAAGAGCCATTGGCTTACGCAACGAATGTGCGATTGAATCCGGGCGTCGGAAGCCGCTGTGCCTAAACTACCCACTCCAAGTTCAAGGGGAAACCATGAAAGCAGAACAAAAACAGCCTCCTCTGCATCACCTGAAAAGACCCAGCACCTTACTCCAGGCCATGGTCGTGGCCGGCCTTATGCCACTCACCGCCAATACTGCACACGCGCTCGCCTTTCAAGCCGGCGAGGATGTGCGGATCGACTGGGATACTGTGGTGAACTACGGCGCCAGTTGGCGCGTCGAGTCCCAGGACGACGAACTACTCGCCGACCCCAACGCCGATGACGGCAATCGCAGCTTCGACAAGGGGCTGATTTCCAATCGCGTCAGCTTACTGACGGAAGCCGATTTCCAGTACAAAAACGTCGGTGCTTTCGTGCGAGCCAGCGCCTTCTATGACGATGCCTACTACGGCAGTAATGACCATGACTCCCCCGGCACCAGCAACAATCTCTCCGTCCCCCACGACAGATTCACCGACGACGCCAAGGATCAGCATGGTGCTCGAGCCCGCATGCTGGATCACTTCCTCTATGGCAACTTCAACGTCGGCGACCGTTTCCTTAGCCTCCGTGTCGGTGACCAGGTCGTCAGTTGGGGCGAGAGCCTGTTCCTGTTCAACGGCATTTCCTCGGCCCAGAGCCCGGTCGACGGCACCAAGGCCAACGTCCCTGGCGTTGAGGTCAAAGATATCTTTCTGCCGGTTGGTCAGGTCTTCGCACAAATTGGTCTGACCGACAATCTGAGCGCCTCGGCTTACTACCAGTATGAGTGGGAAAAGACTGAGTTCGATGCTGTCGGCAGCTATTTCAGCACCACCGATCTGGTCGATGAAGGCGGCGAATCCTTCCTCGCAGAGGATGGCATGGGCGGCTTCGCACCGGCCATGACCCGCAGCGCCGACCGCGACGCCAGCGACAGCGGCCAGTGGGGCCTGGCACTGCGCTACGCCATGGATGATGGCACCGAATGGGGGCTGTATACCCTCAACTACCACGACAAAACCCCGCAGTTTGTCGTCGGCGACTTCACGGATATTTCGGCGAGCCTTGGAATGCCGGCCGGTAGCGTGATCGTGCCGACCACCTACCATCTGGAATACGTTGAGGATATCCGTCTCCACGGCGCCAGCCTCAGCACCCTGGCCGGAGACGCCCAGGTCAGTGCAGAAGTGTCCTATCGGGAAGATGCACCGGTACTGGATCAGAACGGCATGACGGCACTTGACGACATCGCTCAGGCCCAGGTTTCAGTGATCCACGTGTTCGGTTCAAAGAAGATCGCCGATCTGGTCACACTGATCGCCGAAGTTGGCTACAACAGGGTCATGGACCGTGACGGCAGCGAACTGGCCAACAACCGGTCCGCCTGGGGCTACACCGCCCAGCTTAACCTCGACTACAACTACATTTTCACCGGGGTCGACATGACCGTGCCCATCAACTTCAGCCAGGGCGTCAACGGCAAGTCCTCGGTTGACGGTACCTTCAGTGAAGGCGACGACCGTGCCAGTATCGGCGCCGCCTTTACCTACCTGAACAATCTCCAGACGGAACTGAGATACACCACTTTCCTCGGCGATGCTGATGAGAGCTCACTCAGCGACCGGGACTTCGTGTCCCTCAACGTCAAATACAGTTTCTGAAGCCATAGGAGATAAGATCATGACAACAACAATGAAACAGCTTGCCACCGCTACCCTTCTGCTTGCACTGGGCAACCCTCTGGCGCTGGCCAAGGTCAGCCCCGGGGAGGCGGCCCGGCTCGGCGGCCCGGAACTCACCCCAATGGGTGCCGAACGGGCGGGCAATGCCGACGGCAGTATCCCCGAGTGGACCGGCACCATGGTTGGGGCCCCGGACGGCGTCAACTTCGAAACCGGCACGATACACCCCAACCCCTATGCCGGCGAAAAACCACTGTTCGAAATCACCGCTGAGAACATGTCGCAGTATGCCGACCGACTGACCGAAGGCCAGAAAGCACTGTTCAAGCAGTATCCAGACACCTTCCGCATGCCCGTTTATCAGAGTCACCGGGATGGCGGCTACAGTCAGTGGACCTACGCTCAGGTCAAACTCAATGCCACCGAATCCATCATTGTCGAGAACGGCAACGGCGTCGAGAATGCGTTCGGCAGCGTGCCCTTCCCGATCCCGAGCTCCGGCATTGAAGTGCTCTGGAACCATCTCCTGCACCCCATGGCCGTGCGCGAGTATGCTCTCTATGCCGGTGCCGCCGTTTACCCGAACGGCAACATCGCCTATGACAAGGTGGAATACGATTCAACCTCTTACTATCACGACCCGAGAATCGCACGCGATGAGTTTGACGGTAAGCAGGCCAGCTTCATGAACAGGATGCTCGAACCCGCACGCCAGAAGGGCGAAATCCTGCTGGGCCACGAGTTCAACAACCACATGCAGAACCCACGTCAGGTCTGGCAGTATATCCCTGGTACCCGTCGCGTGCGTCGGGCCCCGACCGTCGCCTACGACACGCCACAGGGCGCTGGCGGTATTCGCGGTGTTGACGAAGACCGCCTGTTCAACGGTGCGCCGGACCGATTCGATTGGGAGCTGATCGGCAAGAAGGAGATCTACATCCCCTACAATGCCTACCAGCTCGACGACCCGGACCTGAAGTACGAGGATCTGCTGACCGTCGGTCATGTGAATCCGGACCATACCCGGTACGAGCTGCACCGCGTCTGGGTCATCGAAGGTACTCTCAAGGAAGGCGCACGCCACATCTTCGGCAAGCGGCGCCTGTATATTGACGAGGACAGCTGGGCGGCAGTGCTGGCGGACAACTACGATGCCCGCGGCCAGCTCTGGCGCACCCATATGCAACACCATACTTACGCCTATGACCTGGTCGGCCACCACGCCAGGGTCGCGGTCTACCACGATCTCAACTCCGGCGCCTATTCGGCACAGCGTATGATTAACGAGGAAAGTGTCCTGCCGCTGATCAACCACGACACACGCGAGGACCATTTCTACTCTCCCGCCAACTTGCGCAGGATGGGCACTCGCTGATCGACCACTGCGGGGACCCTTGGGTCCCCGCGTTCCCGTCCCCGGAAGTCTCCAGTGCCGTTACGACTGGACGCCCCGCTTGAATTCGACAGGACGTTACCGTGAGAACCCTTCTGTTACCCTGTATCCGGCTTATGAACCGGCTGTCCTATCTGAAAAAGTTCATCCTGATCAGCCTGATCTTCGTCATCCCGCTACTGGTGCTCGGCACCTTGCAGGCCAGGGATTTTCACAACGCCAGTCAGGATACCGCCCGCAAGCTGGAGAGTCTCTCGACCCTACGGATGGTTTACACTTTCAGTCGACAGCTGGCCGACTACCGCGACATCCAGAGTCTGCTGGCGCTCGACAGCCTGCGCAGCGGGAAGCAACGCGAACAACTGCAACAGCGGCTGACAGCAACGCGTCAGTCCATCGCCCGAACTCTTGAGAAACTACGGGCAGAGCGACCGGATTCCGAGAACCTGCGCCAGATTGACGAACGTTGGCAACAACTGGAGCGCGAGGGATTTTATACCAGCGCAGCAGACATCCATGCCATCTACGACGCCTATAACCAACTGTTTCTGACCAACTGGCGCCTGCTCCGACAGATAGGCGACGAAGCGGGGCTGGCAAGGGATTCCGAGCCATTCAACTTCGCCATGCTGCGAACCCTGCTGGTGTCCGGCCCCCAGATCAATGCCCAACTAGGGCGCACCCGGGCCTATGGTGCGCGGGCTTTGATCAACGGCAATCTGGCAGCGGGCCTGATTGATGCCGTTGATAGTCTGTACAAGGATCTCGAGCTCGGGCACAAGCAGCTCAACGAATCACTGGAATTCATTCCAGCCTCGAACAACACACTGGCACCGCTGGCGGCCAATGCACTTAAAGGAGTAGCCGAAGCCTCGAAACGTCTGGAAAACGAGATCATTCTGGGCACCCTGCTCAATCCTCCCTGGAAACAGTATTACGATGCAGTCAGCCGCGACCTCGATGCCGTCGACAAGTTGATGGACGAGGGACTCGGTGTGGTGGCCCGAAACCTCGAGGTCCGCCTCAAGGCACAACAGAGACAACTGACAATCCTGATACTGAGCCTGGCCGCCGTGTTGCTGCTGTCCGGCTACTGCTACATGGGCTTCAACCTCTCGGTCCGCGACAATATTGCAAAGACACTGGAGGCCGCACGTCGACTGGCCCAGGGCGACCTCACCGCCCAGGTGGAGGTCGATGCCCGCGATGAAATGGGTGCCCTGACGAAAGAGTTCAATCAGATGGTGGGCCGCATCCACGCCCTGATACTGGACGTGCGGGAAACCGCCCAGGCAGTCGCGCAGTGCTCCGAAGCCCTCTCCGCCGTAGCCCGCGAGGGCAACCTGGCCGCGCTGGACCAGAACCGCCAGACTGAACAGGCTGCGGTTGCCATTAACCAGATGGCCACCAGTGCCCAATCGATCTCCAGCACCGTGGTCCGGGCCTCGGAGCAGGCCCAAGCGGTGGACCTGCAGGCGAGTCAGGGGCGAGAGCTGGTCGAGCGAACGCTGAGAGATATTCAGCAACTTGCAGGCAACATCGATAACAGCATGCAGGCCATCAACCGCCTGGCTGTCGACAGCAAAGAGATCACCGGCGTGCTGGACGTGATCCGTGGCATCGCCGAACAAACCAATCTGCTGGCTCTGAATGCCGCCATTGAGGCTGCCCGCGCTGGCGACCAGGGACGTGGATTCGCCGTCGTTGCCGACGAAGTGCGGGGACTCGCACAGCGAACCCATGACTCGACGCTGGAAATCACTCGGATGATCGACCGGCTGCAAAGCGGCGTGTCCGAAACAGTCGAACTGATGGCGCTGAGCCACCAGAGGGCCGGCGAGACGGTCAAGGCCTCTGGCCAGGTTGGCGGCAGCCTGCAGCAGATCACCTCGGCAATCGACGCCATTGTTGGCCTGAATACCCAGATAGCCTCGGCCTCAGAGCAGCAGGCCGCCACCAGCCTCGATATCGATCGCGGCATCATCCAGATCAGCGCCTCCGGCCAACAGGTGGTCGACGGCTCCAACACCACGGCGAACGACTGTGTACAGCTGGCTGAACTGGCCGACAAGCTAAAGCAGTCCGTTGCCACTTTCAGGCTCAGAACCTGACGGACGGCACGCACTGTGCCACAACATCAATGCCAACCCGGAGAACGGTAATCATGATCAATAACAACGACATCGAAGCGATCAAACAACTCAAGTACCGCTATTTCCGATTGCTGGATCTGAAACGGTTCGACGAACTGGAACAACTCATGCTCCCCGAGTGCACCAGCGACCTTCGCGATGGCCGCCATTGCCATGACAACCGCGACAGCCTTATGGCTTTCCTCCGTGAAAGTATGGGGCGACATGACCTGCTCTCGATGCATAACGGGCACCATCCGGAGATCGAAATGATCGACGACCATGAAGCCCGCGGGACCTGGAATATGCACGATATCGTCATCGATCGGCAGCATGACATCCGACTCGAAGGCAACGGTTTCTACGAGGACCGCTACCGCAAGGTCAACGGCGAATGGTTCATCGTCCACACCGGCTACAAATCCACCTTCGAACTGGTGCAGCCTCTGGGCAAGGTACTGGAGCTCTACAACGGCTTCGACGCGGGCACTTTCGATGCCTGAGTACGTCGCCACAGTGCAGGGCCACGCCGGCTGACGCACCCAACGCTTTTCAGATCTTATAAGGAGAACCACAATGTCCGGATTACTCGAAGGTAAAGTAGCCCTGATCACCGGCGCCGCGCGCGGCATGGGCGAAGCCGAGGCGCGGCTGTTCGTCGCCGAAGGCGCCCGTGTCCTGATTGCTGACGTGCTCGACGAACAAGGCCAGGCACTGGCCGACAGCCTCGGCGCCAATGCCGAATACCGTCACCTGGACGTCTCGGACGAGGCCGGTTGGAAGGCCATCATGGCCGAGATCGATGAGATCTTCGGTGGCCTCGACATCCTCGTTAACAATGCCGCCATCCTGCGCTTCTCAGGCATAGCCGACACCTCACTTGAGGACTATCGGCAAGTAATGAACATCAATCAGGTCGGCTGTTTCCTCGGCCTCCGTAGCGCTATCGAGCCGATGAAAAAGCGCGGTGGCGGCTCCATCGTCAACATCTCCTCGGTCGATGGCCTCAAGGGCTCGGCGGGTCTGGTCAGCTATGCCTCGTCCAAGTGGGCGGTGCGCGGCATGACCAAGGTCGCCGCCGCCGAACTCGGCCCGCTCGGCATCCGCGTTAACTCGGTGCACCCCGGCGGCATCCAGACCGCCATGGCTCCGGGCCCCGACGAGAGCCCGGCTATGGCCGAATTCGTCAGGCGCTTGCCGCTGCCACGCATCGGCCAGTCCGAGGACGTCGCCCGCACCGTACTCTTCCTCGCCTCGGACCAGAGCGCCTATACCACCGGCTGCGAGTTCCCGGTTGATGGCGGCTACGTTAACTGCCGGCAGTTGCCCGGCGCCTGAACCAGCCCTCCCCCCTAAACTAAAAACTCCGGCCGCCGTGCCGGAGTTTTTGGTATTGGGCTCAATCCCCGGCCGTGGGAGCCGGCTTCTACCTCGGACGAATCAACCCATATAGGCCTGGCCGCCATCAACGGCGATGCTCTGGCCGTTAATATAACGAGCCTCCTCACTACAGAGCACGGCAACGAAGCGGCCGATATCCTCCTCGCATTCTCCGATTCGGCGCAGCGGAATCGAAGCCATGAAGGCCGCCGCCTCGGTCGGGTTTTGCTCGATCCAGCCCTTCAGCCCCGGCGACTTGGCGTGGGGCAGAATCACGTTGGCGCGAATGTTGTCCGGCCCCCATTCGCAGGCAGCGGCGCGGGTCAGGGCCCGGATCGGCTCCTTGACCGCCGCATAGGCTCCGTAGTGGCTGGCGTCCCAACGCTTGGCCGCGGTGCTGGCGAGATTGACGATGCAGCCATCCCCCCTCAGGTACGGATGGCAAAGCTTCATCAGCCGCAGGCTGGCCATGGGGCCGGACTGCCAGCCGGCCTCCAGCGCCTCGTCCGTGACCTCGAGCAGATGGCCGATCGGCACTTCCTGGGCATTGTTGACCAGGATATTAATGCCACCGAAGCATGACACCACCCGGTCAACACAGGCACCGAGCGACACCGGATCCTTGATATTGCACTCAACCGCCAGCGCCTCGCTGCCGCGTGCCTCTATTTGCCGACAGGTCTCCTCAAGCTTTGTCAGGGTACGGCCGACCACCGCTACCCGGGCACCCTCGCTGGCCAGTGCCAGCGCGATCCCCTGGCCCACGCCCTGCCCGGCCCCGGTTACCAACGCGATTTTTCCGTCAAGTTTAGCCATATCAATGATTCAGCACACAGTGGACGCCGCCCGGTGCCGCGATCCTGGCGACACACAGGTTGCAGTGGGTACAGCCATTACGGTATTGCGACTCCTGTTCAATATGGCGGATCATCTGAGGATCCTTGATCAGGGCCCGCCCCATGGCGACGTAGTCGAATCCTTCGTCCATCGCCGTACTGATCGCCTCGGGGCTCGAGACACCACCGAGATAGACCAGCGGCACGTCGACCGCCTGGCGCACCTGGCGCGCCTGGTCGAGAAAATAGAGTTCGTGAAAGGGCATTTCCGGGAAGGAATACTTGCCAAACAGCTTCATAGCCGCTCGCTGCAACGGATTGGTCTCGAAATGGATCATGTCCGCCAGCGGGCTCTCACCGCGGAACAGGTACATCGGGGTACGGTTGACGAAGCCACCGCTCATGACGATGGCATCGATTCCTCCCTCCTGGAGTATGCGTGCTGTCTCGACCGCCTCCGCGATCTCGAGACCACCATCAAAACCATCGCTGAGGTTGATCTTGGCCAGCAGCGGAAAGTCCTCGCCGACGGCCTTACGCACTGAGGCCAGCACCTCCAGTGGCAGACGCATGCGATTGGCCAGACTGCCGCCATAATTGTCCGTACGCGTGTTGGTGGCCGGGCTGATGAACTGACTCAAGAGATAACCGTGCCCCATATGGATCTCAGCCGCATCAAATCCCTGCGCCTTGACGAAGGCGGCTGCCTCGCCGTATTCCCGCACGGTCTTGTCGATATCCCGCTGCGTCATGGCGCCGCGCAAGGGAACGCCGGAAAAGATCCCGTATTCGTTGATGCCACGGACCGGCCCCAGAGGACGACGAACATTGCGGGGTCGGTTGCGACTAAAGCCACCACAATGGGCCAACTGGGCCGAGATGGCACCACCTTCACGGTGAACCGCGGCCGTCAGCGCTTGTAGCTGTGGTGCGATACCGTCGTGCATATACATCTGGTCCGGGAAGGTCAGACCGTCGGGAGATACGCCGCAATATGCCACCGTGGTCAGCGCAGCACCACCGGCGGCAACCTCGCGGTGATATTCTGCCAGCGCCTCAGTGGGGACGCCCCCCGGGGTCATGCCTTCGAAGGTCGCCGCCTTGATGATCCGATTACGCAGTTCAAGTCCTGCCATCCTGACCGGCGCTAATGCCTTATCAATTCCCACTCTCTCCTCCCGGCCATGATCGGCCCTGTTTATTATAGTCATCAGGTCAGCGCCCTTCGCAGCGCCTCGGCCCCTTCGGCAACGGCCCGGCCCGCGGCATCCAGTGCCACCAGCATGCTGGCAAACCCGTGGAACATGCCGTCGTATCGGCTCAGTTGCGTCTCGACGCCGGCCGCCTGCAGCCGTCGGGCGAAGTCTTCGCCCTCATCCCGCAAGGGATCATACTCGGCGGTGATAACAGTAGCCGGGGGCAGCCCTTCGAAACTGTTGCAGCGCAAAGGTGAAGCCAGTGGGTTATCACCGTCCTCCGGACGCCTCAGGTAATGTCCCCAGAACCACTGCATCATTTCTCGCGACAGCAGGTAGCCTTCGTGGTTTGCGTGATAGGACGGCGTATCGAAACCGTGATCGGTCACCGGATAGAACAGTAACTGGTGCCGTACTGTGGGCCCGCCGCGTTCAGCCGCCAACTGACCAACCGCAATGGCGAGGTTACCGCCAGCACTGTCGCCAGCCACCGCCAGGCGCGTGGGGTCGATGCCGAGGTCTTTTGCATGTTCGGCCACCCAGCAGGTCGCAGCATAGCAATCTTCGGGCGCCGCAGGAAAAGGCGCTTCCGGTGCGAGACGGTAATTCACCGCAATGACCAGGGCACCACTTCTCTGCGCCAGCAGACGGCACAGACCGTCATGGCTCTCGAAGTCTCCGATAACGAAACCGCCGCCGTGGAAGAACATGACCGCCGGGCCAGGCTCGCCGTCCAGTGGGCGATAAAGGCGCAATGGCAGCTCACCACCGGGACCCGGAATATGTAGATCCCGGACGTCGAGGCCGGTGACCTCAGGCGAAGGTACGATCATCTGCGCCACCATCTCCCGGTAATGCCCTGGCTCCAGAGTCGACATCGGTGGCATTGGCAAAGCATTGACTTGATCAAGAACGGCCTTGGCCTGAGGATCGAGAGGCATGTTATCTCCTGAAACGCATTGTTATTGTACCCGGCCTGTCGGGCCGGGATATCGTATGTCACTGATAATGGTGCTACTCAAAAGGTCGCCCACCTGAACTCGGGATCGCGGCCTGTCAGTAGGCTCTCGGTACGGCGTTGCAGCGGCTCCCTGTAGGCATCGTGGGGTAGCACCCAGAACTGTTCCTCCCGGATCGCAGCGAAGACCTGCCCGGCCAGCTCGTCCGGACTCATTCCCGCCGCAA
Organism: Marinobacter sp.; assembly: GCA_022014155.1. Lineage (GTDB taxonomy): Bacteria > Pseudomonadota > Gammaproteobacteria > Pseudomonadales > Oleiphilaceae > Marinobacter. Next base: position 50,159 of record JAKLLS010000001.1, read on the forward strand.
TCCCTTGCCGCAGCATCGTCTCGAACGCCCGCTCCTGGTCGGTTTTTCCAGACCGATGCGATTGGGCGGAATCGGCGATCGTAGTCGCCACCGGCCCCGGGCAGACGACCGAGACCTTTACCGGAGCCTGCTGTGCAGCGAGCTCGTAATGGAGGGTTTCCGATAGCGCTACAACCCCCTGCTTGGACACTGTGTAGGGGCCATTCAGAGGCGCCGCTATCAGACCGGCCATCGAGGCGGTATTGACTATATGGGCAGGCGTGCCCTGGGCCAGCATCAGCGGCACGAAACGGCGGATGCCATGGATCACCCCCCAGAGATTGACGCCCAGCACCTTCTGCCAATCCTCGAGACTGCAGCCCCAGGACGGCCCGGTCAGTAGTACGCCGGCGTTGTTGAACAGCAGGTCCACACAACCGAACGCAGACAGGGATTCCTGTGCCAGCCGTTCGACCTGGGTGTCATCGGCAACATCGGTCACGACCGAAACCGTCTCCGTCCCAGCAGCGACGAGCCGTTCACGGAGCGCGTCCAGGCGATCGAGGTCCAGATCGGCCAGTACCAGCTTCATGCCAATACCAGACGCATACTGTGCCAGCGCCTCGCCGATACCGCTGGCGGCTCCGGTAATGACCGCCACTTTCCCTTCAAAGTCCTGCATCGCCTTCCCGTTGCTCTTCTCGTTGTTGTCTATCAATCAATAACAGCCGCCTCACGCGCCGATCGCTTCATACTTCACCACCGACCGCTTGTGGCGCTATATCTTTATGGCAAAGTCGCAAAGGGATGGCATCGTCTGAATAGACGATGCGTACAGGACCGCAAGCCTGAAAAATGGCGGTAACGATTACAGCAGCAGCCATCGCGGGACTGGCTGGCTCGAAGGCGGAATTACTTTCGACAGCCCGGCATTCATTGTTGTAATCTGCTGGAGCGCCATCTCTGGCTAAATTGAAGCTGCGGAATCAATACCGCGAGCCCATAACTATAAAAATACATTCATACCCTATGCATGACGTAATCGCTCCTGATGAGTTCAATCGACTGGTCGGCCTGCTCTATGAAGGTCCGCTGGAAAACGTTCCCTGGGAATCCTTCATGGAAGCCCTGCGCGACCTGCTGGATGCAAAATACTGCACGCTGATTCTGCGCTCGCCCTCGCCGGACGACCTGGGGCTGACCATCAATGTCGGCCCGACCGAGGCCAAAGCCGTCGCGGCCTATAGCGAGTACTACTACAGTATCGACCCTTTCGTGGGTCTGCCGCGCAACAAGGTGGTGACCATTCAGGAGTTCATGACGCTGGACGGATGGGTCCAGTCAGAGTTCTACCAGCAGTTCAACCAGCCCTTCGATATTCTTCACATTCTGGGTGCGGATCTGCGCACGGCGGACGGTGTCGAGTCACGCCTGCGATTGTGTCGCGCACGGCACCAGGAGGACTTCGACACACGCGCCAAGGCCATCTGCGAGTTGATGCTGCCGCACCTTGAGCGTTCAATCCAACTGCACCACCGCATCAACCGCATCGAGTCGGAGCGCAACGTCTATGCCGGTGCCGTCGACCAGCTGGCAGTTGGCGCCATCATCCTCGACGAGAAGGGCAAGGTACTTGAAACCAGCCAGGTGGCCCGTAACCTGCTTGATGCCGAGGATGGCATCAGGCTGAAATATGGCATTCTCCATGTCGGCACCAACACCGATACCGCAGAGCTGCGGCGCATGATCGCCGAATCACTGAGAGCCCAGGGCCGTGCGGAACCCACTTTGGTCAAAGCATTACGCATTGCCCGACCGTCCGGGCGCACCGACCTGGGTATCGTGGTGCGCAGCATTCCCCCCTCTGAATGGTCTGAGGGCAAGTCCTGCCCGGCAGCAGTCATCTTCATCAGCGATCCGGAACAGGAAGCCCAGGCACCGCAGGAAGTTGTCAGGCAACTGTTCGGCCTGACCCCGGCGGAAACCTCGCTGGCTCTGCTGCTGGCCAATGGCCTGACACTCCAGGAAGCCTCCGAAGACCTGGACATCAGCCGCAATACGGCCCGCGCGCACTTACGCTCGATCTTCTCCAAGACCGGCGTGACCCGCCAGACCATGCTGGTGCGCCTGATCCTCAAGAGCGTCGCGTCACTGGGCTAAGCCATAACCAAACACCCACCACAAAACAAACCAATAAAAACAATAGGTTAACATATAACCCGATACCTGACGCACCTCCCGGCATCGTAGTCTCTTCGGACGATGCCGTGTCTCTCCCCCCGATGCGATAGTAGCCACTCGAGCCGGTATTGCCGGCCAGGAAATACCGTCCCGGCCCCTTTCGGGACCCCGTCAGTTACTACCCCGGTGACCACATGAAACAACAACAGAGAAGCTTTCCACTCCTACGGCTGTTGGTCCTGCTACTGTCACTCGCTACCGCCAGTGTCGAGGCGAACAAGGATTTTCTCGAGCAGCCCTCCATACCCTCCAGACTTGCCGCTCAGTCGCTGCTGCTTGACGTCACCCACGCTGGCGAGCGACTGGTCGCCGTTGGCGAACGAGGCCATATTCTCTACTCAGACGATCAGGGACAGATGTGGCAACAAGCGGAGACTCCGGCCATCGTCACCCTGACCGCCGTCTATTTCCCGACGCCCGACCATGGCTGGGCGGTGGGCCACGATGGGTTGGTATTGCACAGCTCCGATGGTGGCATGCACTGGCAGAAACAGCTTGACGGCTTCAAAGCCAACCAGTTGGTTGTACAGCGGCTGAATAATAGTATCGAATCACTGCAACAGAAGCTGACGAACGCCGGACCCGAGCGACGGAACGCCTTGCAGAAACAACTGGAAGCGCAACAGTTCCGGCTGGAGGATGCCGAAATCGCCGCCGAGGAAGGTGCCACCAAACCCTTTCTCGACGTCTGGTTCGCCAGCGAGCGTGAAGGTTTTGTCGTCGGAGCCTATGGCCTGTTCTTCCACACCAAGGACGGCGGGGACACTTGGAAGCCTTGGTTCGAGCATATCGACAACGACTTCGGCTACCACTACAACGCCATCTCCCAATCCGGTTCCAGCCTGCTGCTGGCCGGCGAAGCCGGCACTCTCTATCGTTCCCGCGATGCCGGGCACAGTTGGGAAACACTGGATTCGCCTTATGAGGGCTCCTGGTTCGGACTGACGGACTGCACCGGTGGCGACACCACTTTGCTTTACGGACTGCGCGGCAATCTCTACAGCTCCGCCGACCAGGGTGATAGCTGGGAAAAAGTGCCTCTCGAAGCCCCGGCTACCCTGACCGGTGGCAACTGCCGCGACAACATAGTCGTACTGGCCAGCAGCAGCGGCCTGGTACTCAAAAGCACCGATGGTGGTGACAGTTTCAAACAGCTGAGCCAGGACCGTACCCCATACAGCGCCGCAACTCTGACTGACAACGGTCGCGTGATACTGGTGGGCCTGAACGGCGCCCAGGCTATTCCGACCCCGACTTCCGAAGTAAAGGCCAAACCATGACCGACAACAACAAACCGCTGCACACCTACCTTCAGTCGTCCCGGGATGCTGCGACGGCGCCCTTGCTGGAACGGCTGCTCTTTGGCTACCGGACGCTGTTCCTCCTGCTGTTCGTAATCGTCACACTGGCGCTGGGATATCAGGCCTCACGTCTGAAACCGGAAGCCAGTTTTGAGAAGATGATTCCCTCGCAGCATCCCTACATCGCCAACTACCTGGACCGCAAGGACGACATGGCAGGATTGGGCAATGCAGTGCGCATCGTGGTCGAAACCACCGAGGGCGATATCTTTACCCGCGAATTTCAGCAGTTACTCAAAAAGGTTAACAACGAGGTTTTTCTGCTGTCCGGTGTCAATCGCTCCGAGGTGAAATCTATCTGGACACCGAATGTGCGCTGGACCGAGGTTACTGAAGTGGGTTTTATCGGTGGGCCGGTGATTCCCGATGATTACGACGGTTCGCAACGTAGCCTCGATGATTTGCGCGCCAACGTGATGCGTTCGGGTGAAGTCGGCAACCTGGTCGCCAATGACTATAAATCGGCACTGATCTACGCACCGCTGTTTGACCTGGATCCCGAAACCGGCGAGCCACTGGACTACCAACAATTCTCCGAGAAGCTGGAGAAACTGGTGCGGGATCGCTATCAGAGCGATAACGTTCGCATTCACATCACCGGCTTCGCCAAGATCGTTGGCGATCTGATCGAAGGCGCTTCCCAGGTGGTGCTGTTCTTCGCCGTAGCGCTACTGATCACCCTGGTGATGCTTTACCTCTACTCCCGCTGCCTGCGCAGCAGCCTGATCACTCTGGCCTGTTCAGTTATCGCAGTGATCTGGCAACTGGGCCTGCTCAAAAGCCTGGGCTTCGGCCTGGACCCCTATTCAATGCTGGTGCCCTTTCTGGTATTCGCCATTGGTGTCAGCCACGGTGTCCAGATCATCAACGCCATCGCACAGGAAAGCCTGCAGGGCGCCGACCGGTTGCAGGCGGCACGGCGTGCCTTCCGCGCGCTCTATGTGCCAGGACTGACCGCCCTCGTCAGCGACGGCATCGGCTTCGCAACCCTGCTCGTCATCCAGATCGAGGTGATCCAGGACCTGGCAATCGCCGCCAGCATCGGCGTCGCGGTGATCATCCTATCCAACCTGGTACTGCTGCCTATACTGATGTCCTATAGCGGCGTCAGCCGGGTCAGCACCCGACGTCTGTCACGGAAAAACAGCCAGCCGCACCCCGTGTGGAAGGGACTGGCGGGACTTACCAACGCCCGCCCGGCACTGCTGACAGTCTGCATTGCGGCGCTGCTGCTGGGACTGGGTCTCCATGTTAGCCAGGATCTCAAGATCGGTGATCTCGATACCGGTGCTCCGGAGCTGCGTCCGGACTCCCGCTACAACCTCGATAACGCCTTTATCGGCGAGAACTATTCCGCCAGCACCGATATCTTCGTCACCATGGTCGAGACAGCGCCGGAGCAGTGCATGGACTACAGTACACTCGCGGCCATCGACCGTTTCAAGTGGCACATGCAAAACGTGCCGGGCGTCCAATCGACGACGACGCTCGCTGACTACTCCAAACGCGGCATCGCCGGCATGAACGAGGGTAGCCTGAAGTGGTTGGCGCTGAACCGCAATCAACAGATCGCAAATATGTCGCTACGCAACCCGCCGGCCGGCATGCTCAATTTCGACTGCAGCCTGACACCGGTGGTCATTTACCTCAATGATCACAAGGCCGAGACCCTCTCCGGGGTTGTGGCAGCGGTGGAGGCCTTCGCCCGGGACAACAACTCCGAGGACATTCAGTTCCTGCTTGCCGCCGGAAACGCCGGTATCGAGGCGGCGACCAATATCGTCATCGAAACCGCCCAATACAAGATGCTGGCCTGGGTCTACGGCGTGGTGGCACTGCTGTGCCTGATCACCTTCCGCTCGATCCGCACCGTGACCTGCATCATCGTGCCGCTGGCCTTCACATCGGTGCTGTGCCAGGCGTTGATGGCCTCCCTCGGCATCGGCATCAAGGTAGCCACGCTGCCAGTCATCGCGCTCGGCGTTGGTATCGGCGTCGACTACGGCATCTATATCTACAGCAAACTGGAGACCTACCTTAAGCAGGGCATGTCTCTGCACGCCGCTTACTTCGGCACCCTGAAGAGTACCGGGAAAGCGGTCGCCTTCACCGGTCTGACCCTCGCGATCGGCGTCGGCACTTGGGTGTTCTCGCCAATCAAGTTCCAGGCCGACATGGGCATTCTGCTGACCTTCATGTTCCTCTGCAATATGCTCGGTGCTCTGGTACTGCTGCCAGCGCTGGCCCGCCTGCTGGTGCGGCCAGCGAGCGGGATAACCACGGTCAAGTAATAATCGGGCGGGGGTATTGCCCCGCCCGCTCTTACGAGCGAGCGGAACACTAGAAGGGAAAGGAGGAAGTCAGATTACGGGGTTCGAGGTTTAGCGATCTCTCCGTGCTCTCTCCGTAGCTGCAATACCTGCCTGACGACCGGAGAAGGTCGCATCCCCGACACTGATGCCGGAGTTATACCCCCGCCCCCGTCGCGGTACGCCGGCGGCAGTGCGGCCTGCGGCATAGAGGCCGGGGACGATGCTGCCATCTGTCCGGAGTACCTCCCCCCCAGGCAACGTATCAAGCCCCCCCAATGTGAAATAGGAGTAATAGGCGCCACGACCGGGCGTCACGTCCAGCGCCACCAGCGGGCTGGTGAGCGGGCGCAGCCATTCCGGCTGCTTGTGGAACAGTGGATCCTCCCCTTTCTCGGCGAAACGGTTGTAGCTGGTAAGGGTCTCGACCAGCGTCTGCTCCGGCAGGCCAAGTTCCCGCTCCAGCTCCTCGACGCTGTCGCCGGTCGCCACCACGTCGGCGTTGATGAAATTCAACTCCTCATAACTGCCGTAGGCGTCCACATCGACGATGAAATAAAAACGCTCACTGTTCTGGGCGATAATATCGGTCCCAACCCGGCCATGGTAGGCGTCCTCGTTGATGAAACGCTGTCCCTTGTCATTCACGATGATGCCGTAGGTCAGGGTCGAGGGCGGATAAAACGGCAGGGTGAAAAAGCCTTCGTGCATGTTGACTGCCACGCCGCCGACCGAGAGCCCCATCTGGATGCCCGCACCGGTATCGCCCGGGTTGCCGATCGGATAGTTGCCACGCAACAGTTTCGGCGCGTACCGTCGAACCATGTCCTCGTTCATCACAAAGCCGCCGGCACAAAGCACCACCCCGGCGCGCGCCCGGACTGCCATCTCACGACCATCCTGGCGCACCACCAGGCCAACCACTTCGCCCTCATCATCAACAATCAGACAGAGTGCACGGCAGTCGTAGTAGGCATGCGCGCCCGCGGCCAGCGCGGCCTGTTCCAGATGCTGCATCAGCACAGCGCCAGCCCCCATTCCTTCCAACTGCACCGCATGCCCCCTCGGCACGGGCTTGCAATGATCAACTTCGGGCCAGGCCTTCTCGTTGCCGCTGTATATCAGGCAGTCGTCGGTCATCGGTTCGACGACACGCTCATCGAGGAAAGACTCTTTGAACGGGACTCCCTGCGCCACCAGCCAGTCGAAATGTTTGGCGGCTCCCTCGGCATAGGCACGGATCTTGGCCTCGTCGCCCTGGGGCGCATGCTGCATCATCAAGTAGTTGAAGAGGTTCGCTGTGCTGTCCGCAAAACCCAGTTTTTTCTGGACCGCAGTACCGCCGCTGCCGCCCAGGTAAACTTCGCCGCCGGACAGTGCTGTGGACCCGCCCGCCGCCGAGAACGCCTCGAAGACATGCACCGATGCACCGGCCTTCGCTGCTTCTATGGCCGCGCAGCTGCCTGCCCCGCCAAAACCAACGATCGCAACATCGGTTTCTATATCCCACTGGCCTATCTCATCCAGTTTCAGGGCCCGGGCGGGATTGAATGTTGGGGTCTGCTTCATTGTGTGCCTCGCTTTTTGTCAATGTTCACCCACGGGAGAACCACACTCGGACTACCGGTGCGTTTCCCGCCTGTTTGGATGTCACTAGTATTGATGGGTAGGACTTCGGGGCTCATCGTCCGTAGGGACTATGGAAACATGTGGCACCCGAGCGCCTTGTCAGCTCTCGGGTACGTGGCCATGGGAAAGGTCTTCAGCCGAACAAGTGGTCCTTGATTACCTGCTCCGTTTCGATAACGCGCGCGCCGGTCTCCTGGGCGAAGGCCTTCACATAGGGCTCCGCGTCAAGGCAGACTTCAGGCGATAGCAGACCGGTGCCGGCGATTTCGCCACGGATAAAGGCCTCGATCGCCAGGCGCGCGCAGGTGGGTGTGGGATCCGCTGTCTCGCCATCCTTTTCTTCGGTCGGCAGGTCGATGTGGTACTCCAGTGCACTGGCAATCCGGGCTCCGTCACGCTCGCCCTCGACTTCAACGCGGCAGGCTACGCCCCAGGGAACCCCCGACAGGTCGACGCTCGTTGCCTGCTGCCCGGCGTCACTCTGCAGGTAATGCATCATAAACTGTAGCGGCGAAGCGCCAATGCCGTCGATAGGCTCGGCGTTTGCAAAACCCAGGTCGACAAATTTGCGCCAGATCTCGTTGCCCTCTTCCGGGAAGAAACCGATGCGGTTGCTCACCTCTCCCAATCCCTTGATAAAATGCGGCAGAGTGACCGTTTCACCATGGCCGATCAGATAACTTGGCAGCGTCCCGAAAGGTGCACCGTAAGCCACATCACGACGTCCACCCCAGCCGGGTTTCAGGCAATATTTACCGTCCTCAAACTGGACCACTTCACCACTGGTAATGTGCATCATATGGTCGATCACGGTCGGCGACAGCAGGCCCGGCACGAAAGGTACGACGGTGGATAAATGGATGGCCGTGGGTTTGTCGAGCCGATCGACCAGCAGGCGGGCCATGACATTGGTGAGCCCCGGGGTTGAGCCGCAGCCGATGATCACCCGGATGCCGGCAGCGCGTGCACGGGCATCGTAATCCCCCTCCAACAACAGCTTCTCCGCGACGTCGTGATCATCGTTGATATCCATGTAATCGACCTGGGACCGCAGTGCCGCCTCAATGACCGGCACGGCGCTGCGGTAAAAGGGACCGACCGCGTTAAACACCAGATCGACACCATCGAGCGCTGCCTCCAGGCTTTGCGGAAGGCCGATATCGACTTTCACTGCCCGGACGTTGCCACCCAACTCCCCGGCCAGCTTCGCCGCCGCCTCTGCGTTGAGGTCGCCGATAACATACTCCAACCCGGGGTGTCGCGGCACCAATTGACGCGCGACGTTGGCGCCGACGTTACCACAGCCCAGAATCAAGATTTTCATAAGGCTTTCTCCTTGTTGTTTGCTTGTTGTTTGCGTTTTATTCACACCAGACTGAAACGGTCGGCGATTCTCGCCATCGGAATCAGGACCCGCCGGATCTTGGTTTCGAACAGACCCGGGAAGCGCACGGCTTTGGCTTTCTCTAACGGCAGCAGGCAGTCCTGCGGACGGTCGTCGCATATTGCCTGGGCCAGGTTCATCCCCATCAGCGGCCCCATGACATTTCCCCAGGATCCGAAATTCATCAGCGCCAGTACGCCGTCCGCCACGTCGTACAGCTTCGGATAGCATTCGTCATAGACCGAGGACGCATTGGCGGTCATCCCGGTCCAGTAACTTTCAAGTTCGATCCTCTCTCCCCGGATCTCCGGAAAGGTGCGGTGCAGATAACGCAGGAAGTAATCGAAGTAGGTCGAAGCCTGCTGCGCGCGGCCAGGGCCAGGAATGGTGGCCGTGACCAGGCGATTGCGGCCGTCGATCACGAGCGGATAGAGACCGGACGGATACTGCGCCAAGGCGACGCGCGCCGGGTTGACGATATCGAGTACCGCCTGAGGCAGGGGCCGGGTCGCCAGCCCACAGGCTACGAGCGGATACTGAGTGCGTTGCAGATCCGCAAAGAACGGATTGCCGGCATGGCCGTTGGTACAGATCACCACCCGCCGTGCCAGCACACTGCCATGGGCCGATCGCACCCGCCAGCGTTGGCCCTCCCGCTCGCAGGCGACGACAGCGGAATCGCCATAGATTCTTGTGCCCAGTGCCGCAGCGGCTGTCGCCATACCGTTGGTGAACAGATAGGGGTTCACCCGGCCGCCTTCACGCCAATGGAGACCGTAGCGATAACAGTCGGTGCCGAGCATCTGTTTCAGAGGCTGGGATGCGACGGTCTCGACGTCATAACCGTAGGACTGCCACAACCTGGCTTTGCGTTCGAGCTCCGGGGACCTCTTCCTGGCGGCATCGACCATACCCGAACGAACAGCATCGGCTTCGATGCCATACTTGCCGCACAGCTCAAACACGATGTTGCGATTCTCGACACAGAAGTCGATAAAACGTCGACCGCCATCGGCATGGGCCTTGAGCGGCGCAAATGAAGGTAGGTAAGGCTGTACATGACCGGCATTGCGCCCTGACGCCCCATTGCCGGGCTGCCCGGCTTCCAGCAGAACGGTGTCTACGCCGTATTCCGCCAGGTGCAATGCCAGCGAGCTTCCTGCAAGGCCGGCACCGATGACGACGACATCAGCCTCAAGGTCCGACTCAAGCGAAGGGAATGGCTTCGCCGGCTGTGACAAGGGCCAGCCGCTAAAGCAAATGGGGACGTTGCCAGCTTCGTAATCAGCTTGGCCCGGCGTCCCGATACTCTGTCCTGTCGTTGCGTTGAGGCGATTTATTCTACGCAATGCGTGCTCCTCCTATGGCCACGAATGGGAGTGGATCCCGCGGCCCGCGCCATCTGCTACTGCGCTTCCGACACGGACTGCAATGATTCGATAATATAAAGAGAGGGCGGACAGGGGCTCCAGTACCAGCTGGTACCGATCCCGATAATAGTGGCTCGACCAGCTGCTAGCGCAACAGCGGAAAGCTCTTATAAACGAGCCGTACCAGATCGTTCTGGCCTCTGATGTCGAGTTTCGAATAGATGCTTTTGGAATAGTTGCGTGCGGCCACCACCGCGACACCCAACTGCGTGGCGGCTTCGGCGATCGTCCGGCCGGCCGCCAGCAACAGGGCCAGTCTGGCCTCTTGGGGGGTCAGACCAAAGAGCCGGGCGATTGAGGCCCCCCACGCCTCCTGCGCGACAGGGGGCGTGACCGGATTATCGCTCAGCTCTGCCAGATAAATGGTCAGGCTTGGGACATGCCGCCCCCGGTAATGGGTCGCCCGTGGCGCCGGCGACACCAGCAAGCCCAACACAGTTCCGTCGCTCAGCCGCAACCGGACCAGTCGCTCCCCATCCGCTTCCTCTCCCCGCGCAGAGGCCACCAAGACATGGCCAATGGCCTGATCGAGTTCGCGCTGCACCGTGCGGTCATGCAAGACCAGGCGTTGCTGTACGATGGCGATGCCGCCCTGGCGATCCAGTATCGCTCGCACCGCACGGTTGGCGCACAGTACCCGTGACTCATCATCGAGCACCAAACACCCCAGCAGCAGATGATCGAGGCTGTCGGCATAGATGGTCTTCTCCGTCTCCTGACGCTGCAGGCGTGCATAGAGTCCCAGGGCTCGGGCCAGATGGGACGACAGCCGGCGCACCAGCTCAAGATCGGCGGCGGCAAAAGGCCGCTGCGGCACTTCGCTCCCGCGTACCACATCGACCCAGCAGCGCATGCCCCCCGGCTCTGAAAAACAACTCCTGAGACAAGCAAAGATGCCAAGGGCGGCAAAATAGTCGGCGCAGTCGGGCTCTACGGCCGTCGACTCAATCACAACCACCTCACCCGCCTGCACCCGTTCCGGTCTCAGCAAATCGATATGGGCAAAGCGTTCGCGGTAGGTCTGCTCCGCCAGCGCCCAGTCGGTATCGTCATCCGGCGCTACCGCCATTACCTGAACGTCACGCGCCAGCTCCGGCGAGTGATGTAGCGTGATCGACACCGCTTTTGCATCGAACAGCTCCCGTAGCCGGTGTGCAAACCCGTGCCAGGGAGCAGGCTCATTCAGCCCCTCGTAGACCAGCTCGATCAGTTCGAACAGCATCTCACTGCCGCCCTGGCGGCCCCTGATGGAGCCGTCAGATTCAAGATGCACTACCATCAGCACTGTCCTCTGCCATTAAAGAATCATCCCGATTGAGCGGGATACCGTGCGATGCCTTTTATCACGTCACCAAGAGCGCGGACTCCACACCCAATTTATGGGCCGGAGGGTGCCTTGCCATCGTCCGAATAAGGTAGGGAGACACTTGGCCCGCACAACCCTCACACAATTCGTCTCCCCTTTTCAGATTTTTATTGCCGCTCCTCGTCCGTTTGGGTGAATCGCCGATTTTCTCCGCCCATTAACCTTGAGGTGAATAGGGTCTTCACCTCCCCCTGGACTAAAGGTCGCAAGGCCAAAACAAAAAACATCCGGAGTTCGCTCGATGAAAAAACATTTAAATCCCTCCGCCGAACCGATTACCGAGGACGATACCTTTATCGCTGAAGCGCTAAAGGACGTGAATACCGCCGCGCTTATTATGTCCGTGGTCCATATGACTGGTGATACCAGCTTCCTGAAGGGCCCCATTCGCCCCAAAAACACCGATGTGGTATCGGCTGGCTCGGACGATCAGGCGAGCTACGGCGAAGGCGGCTTCACCCGTGAAGAAATGGACGCTGTCCGGGCCCAGGCCCTGGAAGTGATCCAGGGCTACCGCGAGCGCGGCTGCACCCTGCCAAAGCTGGACGAAAGCGCAGTGAAGGAAATGTTCAACTACATGAGCGGCCGAGAACTCGACGAGGAGTATCTCGCCTTCATCAAAGAAGAAATTGCGCTGGACGGGGTCGATCATCGCGGCCTGGTACTGGAAGACCCGGCCCTTAAGGCGCGGGCAGCTAACTTTCCGGTAGTCGTCATCGGCGCCGGTATGGGCGGCATCCTGGCGGGCATCCGCCTGGACGAGGCGGGTATTCCCTATACGGTGATCGAGAAAAATCCGGGCGTCGGTGGCACCTGGTTCGAAAACAAATATCCGGGCTGCCGTGTTGACGTTCCGGGACACAGTTACAGTTACTCGTTCGAACCCAATCATCAGTGGCACAATCATTTTCCGCTGACCAACGAGATACGCGAGTATTACGAGCGCTGTGCCCGGGATTACGGCGTCGAGCAAAAGATCCGCTTCAATACCGAGGTCACCAGTGCGGTCTTCGACGAAGCCTGCCAGAGCTGGAACGTCGAAGTCGTGGGCAAAGACGGCGAGCGCGAGGTACTGCAAGCCCGCGCGGTCATCAGCGCGGTCGGTCAGCTCAATCGGCCGAAGATGCCCGATATTCCGGGCCTGGAAACGTTCCGGGGCGAGTTGGTGCACTCCGGCGCCTGGCCCGATAGCTGCAGGCACGAAGGCAAGCGCGTGGCGGTGATCGGTTCCGGTGCCAGTGCCTTCCAGATTATTCCCGAGGTCGCCAGGACGGTGGACCAGCTCAAGGTTTTCCAGCGCTCGCCGGCCTGGATGTTCCCCAACCCCGGTTACCATAGCGCCGTCGGTGAGGGCCAGAAATGGGCGCTGGAGAAACTGCCGTTCTATTCAAAGTGGTACCGTTTCTGGCTGTTCTATTCCACCGTCGAGGGTGTCTACGATAAGACATTGGTCGACGATAACTGGGAGAGCCCACTCTCGGTGAGTGCTGGCAATGACGAGTTACGCAAGGCCCTGACCGCCTGGATCGAATCCCAGGTCGACGACCCCGAACTGCTCAGCAAAGTGTTGCCGAAGTACCCACCGTTCGGCAAGCGCATCCTGCAGGACAATGGCTCCTACCTCGGGGCACTGCAACAGGACAATGTGGACCTGATCACCACCGGAATCCGCGAGATCGTGCCCGAAGGGGTCGTCACCCAGGACGGCGAACTGCACGAGGTCGACCTCATCGTCTGCGCCACCGGCTTCCATGCCGACCGTTTCCTGTTTCCGATGAAGATAGTCGGGCGCAACGGCATTGAGCTGGCCGAACAGTGGGAGGGAGACAATGGCCGCGCCTACCTGGGTATCACGGTACCAAACTTCCCGAACCTGTTCTGCATCTATGGCCCCAACACCAACCTGGTGGTCGCCGGCAGCATCGCCCACAACGCCGAGTCGCAAATGAACTACATTCTGCGCTGCCTCCGCATTCTGCTGGAAAACGACTACCACATCCTGGACTGCCGTCAGGAGGTGCACGATGCCTACAACGAACGCGTCGACGAAATCAACGCCGGCACCGCCTGGGGATCACCGCAAGTCCACAACTGGTACAAAAACGGCGCTGGTCGGGTGACCGCCAACCTGCCGTTTCGCATCCTCGACTACTGGCGAATGACCAAGCAGCCCAACGCAGAGGATTACCGCTTCGAATAAGTCCGCGCTTCAGGCCGCCGCGCCTGGCGAGGGAGAGCGAGCCTCACTACCACAAGTCCAATAAAATCAGGAAACCCAGACCATGAAGAAACTACACAACAAAGTTGCGCTTATCACAGGGGCCGGAGCCGGCGTCGGTGCCGCCACCGCCCGCTATTTCTCCGAACAGGGCGCCAAATTGATTCTGACCGACATCAACGCCGAGGCCGTGGAAGCGGTTGCCGCGTCACTACCCGATGCCATTGCCGCGCCCTTGGACGTAGCCGACGAGAACGCATGGCAGAGCGCGGTCGATCGTGGCCTGTCCGAATTTGGCGGCATCGACATTCTGGTCAACAACGCCGGCATCGACCTTACGACACCTCTGCTCGAAACCAGTGCTGAGACGTTCAATCTGCTAACGCGCGTCAATCAGCTCGGCTGCTTTCTGGGCATGAAAACGGTCGGCGCCGTGATGAACAAGGGCGGCTCCATCATCAACCTGTCGTCACTGGCGGGCCTCCAGGGCATCGCCGGTCGGGTCGCCTACGTCGCCAGCAAATTCGCCGTCCGGGGCATGACCAAGGTCGCCGCCCTTGAGCTGGCGGACAGGGGCATTCGCGTCAACTCCGTGCACCCGGGCCCGGTCAACACCGCCATGCTGGCCACTGGCGCCGCAGACGCACCGATCGATGAGGCGGCCGCCGCGGCAGCACTGGACAAAATACCGCTCAAGCGCGTGGCGGAACCTGAGGAGATTGCCGCCCTGCTGAGTTTCCTGGCCAGCGACGATTCAGCCTACTCGACCGGCTCGGAGTTCGTGGTCGATGGTGGTATTGCGGCTGGCCCCTCCTTTTGATGAGCTAACCAATGGGACAGAACAATATCAGCTGATATTGTTCAACTACTTACAGGCAAGGTGTGGAGGTTAACGAGATGAATAGTGCAGTAACGACTGGCGTGGTAATCACCGGTGGCGCTTCCGGAATTGGCAAGGCATCAGCCCAGATGCTAGCAGAGGCGGGGCGCCCGGTGGCAATCTGGGACCTCGATGCCGCAAAGTCCGAGCAAACAGCGGCAGAGATCGCCGAGCAGTATGGCGTGACAACGGTTGGTTTGGCTGTAGATGTGCGTGATACAGCTGCAATCGCGGAAGCCGTTGCAGAGACTCGCAAGGCCCTCCCATCAATCGGCGGTCTGGTTCATGCTGCGGGAGTGGTCTTGCAGACGGGCCTGGAGGGCGTGACCGAAGATAACTGGGCACAGGTAATGGACGTCAACCTGAGAGCCCAGGTGCTGATTACCCAGCAGCTTCTTGAAGACTTCAAAGCTAATGCCGGTTCGGCGATCGTCGGTATTGCATCTATCAACGCAACGCTGGGCAACGGCCTGATTCCCGCGTACAGCGCATCCAAAGGAGGCCTGCTCTCGCTCACGCGCTCGATGTCCGATGAACTGGCGACACACGGCATCCGGGTCAATGCAGTATCCCCCGGTCAGATCCTGACGCCGATGGTAGAGCAGGTGGTCGCGCAGCTGCCGGAAGGTACCTTTGAGCGTCGCATCCAAATGGGCCGCCTGGGAGATCCGCTGGAGGTGGGACGTGCCGTGCGCTTTCTGCTCTCCAGCGAGGCCAGTTATATCACCGCGACCGAGCTGGTTGTCGACGGTGGCAATATCCCCAGCCAGAGATAAAGGTACATCCGCATATGGGCGATCAGTATCTCCGACCGCCCTTATGCTGACTGCCAGCCTGGTATGTGGGATAAAAGATTACCGTGAAGTTCATTTTCCAGTCGGCGGAAGAGGGGCCCAGTGAGCAAACCCACGGTGCACAGCCCTGGGGTGGCGTTGACCCCATCGTAGCGAGTGCCCAGAGCATCAACGAAGGCGGCGGCACCGCTCACACACTCCGATAGTTGTCTGCCGAAAACTGGCCCAGAATCACCTTCAGAATTATCTCCGCTTCCCACACTCTCCGTACTTACAGTATATCTGTACCCTCCCCTTCTAAAACAACAATTTCAAAGGTGACCGGCAATGCAAACAGTGGATTACGTGATTGTAGGCGGCGGCTCCAGCGGCTGCGCACTGGCGGGCCGGTTAAGCGAGGACGCCAATACCACCGTGGCGCTGATCGAGGCCGGCTCACGCAAGGGTGCCAGCTGGTTGATCCAGACACCCGCAGCCGTAGTCGCGATGGTGCCGAAGAATATCAACAACTGGGCGTTTGAGACGGTACCGCAGCCGGGCTTGAACGGCCGGCGCGGCTACCAGCCAAGAGGCAAAGTACTGGGCGGCTCGTCAGCCATCAATGCCATGGCGTACATTCGTGGCCACGCCAGTGACTATGATGCCTGGGCAGCCCAGGGCAATGACGGATGGGCATTCAAGGATGTACTGCCGTACTTCAGGAAGTCCGAGGGCAATCAGTCGCTCAACGACGAATGGCACGGTACCGACGGGCCGCTGAAAGTCAGCAACCTGCAAAGCGACAACCCTTTCCAGCAGCATTATCTGAAGGCTGCCGAACAGGTGGGCTATCCCCTGACCAACGATTTCAACGGGCCTCAGCAGGAAGGTATTGGTCTATACCAGGTGACCCAGCTCAACGGCGAACGCTGGAGCACCTATCGAGGCTATCTGCTGCCCCATCTCGACAGTCGCCCTAACCTGACGATCGAAACCGATGCGCTGACACAACGCGTTCTGTTCGAGGGCAAACGCGCGGTAGGTGTCGAGTTCCTGCAGAACGGCCAGCTACGACAGATTCGTGCACGCAAGGAAGTGGTATTGAGCGCCGGCGCATTCCAGTCACCGCAACTGTTGATGCTGTCCGGTGTCGGGGATGCCGAAGAGCTCAAAGCGGTCGGCGTTCCTGTGGTGCATCATCTTCCTGGTGTGGGCAAAAACCTTCAGGACCACCCGGATTTCATCTTTGGCTATAAATCCAGGGATGCCAACCTGCTGGGATTGTCCCTGAAAGGCGGCCTGCACGGCATCCGTCAGTTTATGCGTTATCGCAAAGAGCGTCGCGGCCTGCTGGCTTCCAACTTTGCAGAGGGCGGCGGCTTCCTCAAAACCGACGCTCAGCTGGACGCTCCCGATATCCAGCTGCACTTCGTGATTGCACTGGTGGATGACCATGCCCGAACCCTGCATAGCGGGCACGGTTTCTCTTGCCACGTCTGCCTGCTACGCCCCAAGAGCCGCGGCACCGTTTCCCTGAAAGATCGTTCGGCGCAAACACCCCCGGTCATCGACCCGAAATTCTTTGACCATCCGGATGATATCGAAACCATGGTCAAGGGCTACAAAATGACCGATCGGCTGATGAAGGCGCCGGCACTGTCACGTTTTATCACCAAAGACCCCTTCACCGCGAACGTCACCACAGACGATGACATCCGCGAGGTGCTGCGGGCACGCACAGATACGGTGTATCACCCGGTGGGCACCTGCAAAATGGGAATCGACGACATGGCGGTAGTCGATCCCCAGTTGCGGGTTCATGGGTTAGAGGGATTACGGGTAGTGGACGCGTCCATCATGCCGAGCATCATTGGTGGCAATACCAATGCGCCGGCGGTGATGATTGCGGAGAAAGCGGCAGACCTGATGCGGGAGAGCGGCTACCCCCTAAAGTCACCGAACGCCTCTTTCACGTGCCCAGCCAATGCATCGTGAACCGGGCTGATGGCACCGCGGACCAGCGCAATCTGGTAATCACCCAGTGCCGGCAGGCCTTCTCTGTCCAGCTTCCGCAATGGTGGGCGAACGAGGCTAAGCGGGAAAGGCGCAACCGCCAGATCCGCAATCATGGCCGCCTCCTGCCCGAAACAGTTGTCGCAGGTATAGGCAACGCGATAGGCCATACCGGCTTCATCCAGTGCTCTCAGGGCTGTCCGGCGCCAGACACAACCGTGGCTGGCCAGGGCCACTGGCAAGGGGGAGCGGTTGGCGGCAATTCCCCCTTCACGACCGGCCCACACCAGCGGTTCCGTATGGACCACCTCTCCCCGCATCTCCTGCCCCTGATTCCCGATAGTGATTAACGCAATGTCCAATTCGCCTGAGTCCAGGCGCTCCAGGTGCTGCTTGCTTGATCCCACCACCACATCCACCTGCACGGCAGGGTATGATCGTGCGAACTGAGCAAGTACTCCGGGGAGAATACGGTTACCAACGTCGTCCGATGTCCCCAGACTCACCCGGCCTTCCAGGGTAGGCGTCAGGAATTGTTGGATGGCCTCCTCATTCAACCGCAACAATCGCCGACCATAACCCAGCAAGACCTCTCCTTCCGGGGTCAGCCGAACATGGCGGGCTTCGCGCACAAACAGAACGTGCCCAAGAATCTCTTCCAGACGCTTTATCTGCATACTCAATGCCGAGGGTGTGCGAAAAACCTGCTTCGCAGCCCGGGTAAAACTGCCGCACTCGGCAATCGCCACGAAGGTCCTCAGAACATCGGTATCCAGCAGTGGAACGGTGTCACGACTGATCACGGGATTTGAACTGTTCATCGCCTCACCTTTCAATATTTCTTAACTCAGATGTTAAATCTTTTCGTTTGTTTGATCAAAGATGAGATTGCATGCTTATACAACGCACCCCGGTTTTAGACCGAGGGTTTCTCAGAAAGCGTTCATGACTGACAAGGAGAGATTCAAAATGTGCAATTATCAGGAATTCCGTCGCCCCTCCGTCATCCCTGACACACCCAAACAGCCACCGGATCTGGATCTTTATATGCCGGCAACACCGCCGCTCGCTCTTATGGCAACGCTTGAGTTCTGGGTCGGAATCTATCGGCGCAGGCACCATTTCAGGCGCCTGTTTGTACCGTTACTGGAGGAAAACGATCACATACTGTCTGACATCGGTTTTGAGCGGGGGGATATTCAGTGGGCGTTGGAACTGCCACTGAAAGTAGACGCACTGAAGGCCCTGGCGGCTTGTCGCAGGGCACGTTGAAAGACGATGTCTTCTGCAGAGAGGAATTATACGCGCTACACAGCAACGTCCGAATCACCAACTCACTTTCGATCTCCACTGGAAGTGAAACGCTGGTCAGTTCGGCTAGAGCTGAGCCATTCACGATCGGGCGTTGCGAATCATCTGCTTGGCGATCACCAACTGCTGGATCTGCGACGTTCCCTCATACAGCCGGAACAAGCGAACGT
>JAKLLS010000171.1 GCA_022014155.1 Marinobacter sp.
CCCATTTCCATCGGGGCAGGTATCGCAACCTGGAGCGCGTAGAGCAGCATGGCCTCGGGGATTTCCTGCGCTGGCAACTGGCCCCCGGCCGCCGTTTCCCGCCGGGTAAGCGCTACACGCTGCTGCGTCCGGATGCCCATTTGCTGATGAATCCGCCGACAGCACCGCAGCTGACCTGGCTGGGGCATGCGTCCTTCCTGTTCCAGTATCCGGGCCTGAACGTACTGACCGACCCGGTGTTGTCGGACCGCGCCAGTCCCTTCCGGTTAATTGGGCCGAAGCGGTTCACGCCACCCGCCCTGACGGTGGCGGAAATGCCGCCGATCCACCTGGTGCTGATTTCCCACAATCACTACGACCATCTCGACGAAGCAACGGTGCGCCAGCTGCACCGACGTTTTGGGGCTGACCTGTGCTTCTGTATTCCCATGGGACTGCGACGCTGGTTCGAGAAGCGCGGCATCCACAATCTGGTGGAGCTGGACTGGTGGCAATCAAAGCCCATGACTACCGGAAACGAAGTGTTCTGCCTGCCAACCCAGCATTTCAGCGGACGAACCGCCACCGACACCAACGCGTCGCTGTGGTGTAGCTGGCTTCTGGAAATGGATGGCTTTCGGTTCTATTTCGGCGGTGATACCGGTTATGGTCAGGTCTTTCGGGACATTGGCGAGCTGTTTGCGCCCATTGATCTGGCACTGCTCCCCATCGGTGCCTACGACCCACGCTGGTTCATGGCCCCGGTGCACGTGGCGCCGGAAGAGGCAGTCAAGATTCACCAGGATATTGGCGCTCGCCAGTCCGTAGCCATGCACTGGGGCACGTTCGTGCTCACCGATGAACCCATGGACGAGCCACCCCGGCGACTGCGGCAAGCGCTAGAAAAACAGGGCATAAGTGAGTCGGCCTTCCGGGTAATGCAGCACGGGGAAGTGTGGTCCCCGATGTGCATACTTCACCCTTGCCAATAAGCCTTACTGCACTCATCCATCGGAAAGAAATGCTCGATCCGCAAATTCTGAGCGGTGACATCCAAGGGCGTGCCAATGGTTGCGATGGTGGAAAAGATTCTGAGCTGTTGGTCCCCCAGGTTCAGGGTAAACGGAATCGCCGGGTAATCCAGGTGTTCCACCACATGGCTTTTCCAGTTTTGCGGCACGCCGGGCACCGTCAGTGCCTGTTCCAGCAATCGATTGGGCTGATCCCGAAAAGGGCCGGCAAGATGCTCATGGTAGACACGTTGTAGCATGTGGCAGGCGATATTCTCCCAATCGACCACGAAGGGTTTCATGCCGTGGTCATCCAGCAGCGACAGCAGAAAGTTCGGCCGGGGCGGGAACTGAGCGCCCAGTTCCACCATTCTCACCATCATCTCCTGCATGGCTGTGTTGGCCATCACCAGATAATACTCGTGGTCGAACACCACCGCCGGATACGGCAGGTGCCCCTGCAGCAGGTGCTCAAGCGCCTCTTTGATCATGGCCATGCCGGGCGCGCTCAAATCCTGATCGGAGTATACCTGGCTGTAACCCGCCGCCGACAACAGCCGGTTGGTTCCGGCCAGGTCCGCTTGCAGCATCTGCGCTAAATGCAGAACCATGCCTTTGCTGGGCTTGCTGCGACCGGTTTCCAGAAAGCTGATGTGTTTTGCCGACACCTCGCATTCAAGGGCGAAATCCATCTGGCTCAACCGTTTACCCTGCCGCATTTCTCTAAAAAGCGTACCGAAGGCGCTCATCGTATTTCCTGTGAATCTCCGAGTGTTCAGCGATTATCGTCCTCGAGGGTAGTCTGCACCATTACCTCACAGGTAATTGAGTCTATCACCGCCCGGGTAGAAGCTTAGTAGCGTAGTCAAACACATTGCGAAACCCGATTGAGGTGATCCTATGAAAAACTTCGTCCGTCGATTCAGTGTGAAACAAATCATCCTGAGCGATGTATTCCTCTCCGCCCCCCTGGCGTTGGCTCTGATCCTGGCTGCTGAGCCGATTGCCCAGTGGGCGGGAGGCCCGGGCGCGACCTTTTACCTGGTGGTCGGCATTGTGATGCTGCTGTGGTGCGTGGATATGGTCGCCATGGCCATCAATGAACGGTGGCAGGAGAAGTTCCTCAACCTGATGATTGTGGTGGATGTCACCTGGGGCCTACTGTCCCTTACCCTGATGGTGTGGTTTGCAGCGAGCCTGCAGCCCCTGGGCTGGGTGCTGTTCGCCCTGAACGTGCTGGTTCCGCTGGACATGGCGTGGATGAAACGGATTGCTGGCAGTAAGGCTTTTGAGACTGAGTTCAGCTAACCCCCACAACACCGGGTAGCGGCAGCTCATGTCGCTACCCGCGAGACCTGTCGCGGTTTTCCCGCTACATTACGAAGAAGCGGGATACCTGATCTTGATGTGCAGTAGTTCAGAAAAACAGCGCCGGAGAACCGCCAAACCGCTTACAAAGGGCTTCAATATGTTTGCGTGTCAGCTTTTTGCCATCAACACCGTTGAGAATCTTGCTCACGTTGCCCTTTGAACCCAGCTCTGGCAGATCAGCAACCCCAAGACCATGTTGAGCCATCAGGGTTTTAAGCACAGCAATACCCCGGTTTGTTCCAGCAACCGCGGCATTAAATTCGGAGAACTCTTCAGCGTGGTCCTCCCAGCGCTCAATGCTGACAGCCAGAATCTCAATTAGCGGTTTATTGGAGTCATAGTCGTCCACCAACTGATCCATTAACTCCAGCGCTCGCTCATAGTCATCTGGCGTCTCTATATGAGCCAGGAAAGGCAATTGGGCCAACGCATCTCTGATTTGGACAACAGCAGGCGATACCATAGGCCTTACTCCCGATTGCGACGGTATTTCTCAGTCAGCCGATCGTACTCGGCATGGCTGCATATATGTTTCACGTACATACGATTGTCACGGAATTCGATGAAGGCGATCAGCCGTATGTTGTTCCCACCAATATCGATAACCCACCATTTGTCTCTGTACTTGAAATTGTCCAGGGACGGGAACACGTGGCGTAGCTCTTCCGGCGTATCGAACTGGCCATTCCGCAGCGTTATGTAAGTATTGACCAACGCCTCTCTGTCGTTGGGAAACTTTTTGGCTGCATCGTTGAACGGCTTCCTTGAAATTACATGCACAAAACATCCTTGTTTCTTTTTTGGAAACCATAACACAGGGTTTCCAAAATGGAAACCACACTAATTCTAGTCATCCTCGCCGGCAGCTCAATGCTTAACCTGCACACGGTCTTCGCTCATCTAAAGCCGACCGACCGTGATCGGCAGAGTGAATTGCCGAGGCCGGCATAATGCCCTTCAGCTAGTCCAACACCCCAAGAAACCACGCCGCCAGAACTGACACGACAATCGAAACAAAAAAAACCGATACTGGCAGAATCACCCAAAGTTTGAGGCCTCTCGGAAGCGCCTCCCTCTCATCTCCCATTCTGGACTCTATGCGATGACCAACCCGCGGAAGGTTCCTGAAGACGAAAAAGAAGAATACATGGACCACGCGCATCCACCGCCCGATTGGACCATTGCCCCAGATTCTACGGATTCCATCCAGCTGCTTACCTGGTGTTGCTATACGACGTTCAACTTCCTCAGTTTTTCGGAAAAACAGCGTGACCATCAAAAAGAGTAAAACGATACCAACGCCCATAGAGCCAACACCTACGATCAACGCTAAATCTGTCAATTGTTCCTCACTCATGAACTTCCTTGCTCAAGATTTCGCCCGCGCACTCGCCGACCACTCCCAAATAATGTCAAAAATGCTGCCAAGAATTCTTCACAAAAACAGACCCACTATTAAGAGCACGGCAAAACATCCGTACAAAAGCAATGGCGGCAGCACCGCCCATAAGGTCAGTCGAACAGGTAATTGAGTTGATATATCACCAATCTGTGCCGCTGATCGATTAAGCCGGTTTGAGGGGACGGACCGAAGCACAAGAAACGTAAACACGTAGCTGCTTCTCATCAATCGGTCCAAGGGATCGTTACCCCAGATTTTTCTGTGTCCCAGTGCAGAGGTGCCAGGACGTGAAATTTTCTCCTCGATTATCGTTACTCGCGAAAACGCCAACGTAAGAATCACGAATAGCGAAACCAACCCCAAACCAATAGCACCCGCGCCAGCCGCCTATTGACGGCGCTCACTAGTCGAATGCCCCTAGGTACCAGCTTGAGAAGAAAAACAGAAACATAAGAACTGCATACACGGTGAAAGGCACAATCACCCAAAGCTTCAAGGAAAGTGGCAAAGGTTCGGTCTCGTCACCCATTCTGGATTCAATACGGGATCCTATTCGTGGAAGATGCCGGAAGACCACGAAAGCGTATACGTGCATCACCCTCATCCAGCGACCGATCGGGCCATTCCCCCAGATACTACGAATTTCATCCAGTTGCTTACCCGGAGTTGCAATTCGTCGCTCAACTTCCGCAGTTTTTCGGAAGAATAGCGTAACCATCAGTAAGAGCAGAATGACGCCAATTCCCAGAGAGGCTGCGCCTATAATCGCCGCTAATACTGTCAATTGCTCCTCATTCATGAATCACCTCCCTGAGCTTCCCGCCGATGGCCTCACCACCCGCTCCGCCAGCATAGCCCACTGCTGCAGCACCGAGACCACCGGCAATAATTGCGCAGGCCACACCTCCGATGCCTGCAGAAGTGACTCCAAAGGCCAAACAACCATACCAAGCACCCGCTCCGATAGCGCCGCCACCCATCGAGCCAACCAGCTTACCGCCTTCCCGATATGAGACTACCTGACACTCCTTCTCGCTGCCCGTGCTGCAGGCTTCATTGATTTTCAGCGCAGACATGGATGCATCCAGGGTGATTCCCAGATAGCCGACGTTTCGGACATATCTGGCCCCCGTCGCCAGCCGCTCGTAGTGCGTGGCGTACCCTGGTATGCCACCAACCCCAGCCGTCTTCCAATGATGCACAATACTCTTCGACGACATCCCCAGCGCTCGCTTCAGCTTCGCATCATCATCCAGTGACATGCCCTTCCGCGCCAAACTCCCCAGAGCAAAATCCAGCTTCTTGAAGTGTGCCCGCCGTTTCTCGAAAAACTCCGGATGGTTGAGATGACCATGCTTTCGGTAACTGTCCTGATGAAGCCGCTCGATGTCTTTTAACGTCGTCTCAATGCTCTTGATCTGCTTCGAGACCATCACAGCGCCGGTGAGTGGGTATCACCAATCACAACGCTGCCACTTCCGACGGTGACACCACCGCAGGAAATCGCTCCACCGGTCACGGCGGCGGGAATACCATTGATCAACACAGTTGAAGATCCGGCGGCTATGGTGCGCGGGTGGGGAGGATGCTTGGGTTTGGAGTGTGGCGCGAGAGGATCGCCAACGCGGGCAACGGGTTTGCCGTCAATCAGTACATCGGGGGAGCCGGCAATCACCGGCGTGGGCGGGAACCCCTGGTGATCTGTTCCCAAATCACCCAACAGCACAACTTTCTTACTCATTCCTTTGTTCCTTCTGTCCTTGAAGAATCATCCGTATTATCGAGGGGCGCCGTCACTGGCACCGGACCCAATGATAAACAAAGCTGCCGTAATACCCAAGTTACAGCGTATTCGCCTTTCGATAGTGCCCCTGATAATCGAAAACCCGCTCCTGCACCTGCCAATAGTGCTTTTGCTTGCGGGCGATGACAAAATCCGGTGCCGACAATAGGGCCTGACTCTCAAGCACCTCATCAACCTTGCTGAACGCTTTCGGGGCCTGGCCATTCGCCAAACGACGTCCGAACAGTTTGTTAAAGACATGTCGCTGCGGCGGCTTGCTGAAATCAAACGACTCGCTGAGTTCCTCCCCATCTTCACCGTGATAGGTGATCCTCAGTTTGCTGCCTGTTTTGCTGGCATGGGCACCTAACGTGATCCCAGCGCAACGAATCACCATGGCATCCTTGAGTTTCAGCGCATCTCTCAGCTGATCATCCGGGTCGATAATGGCTTTGTGGCACTGGTGACAGTTGCGGGCGGCAATATCATTCTCGCCACCGCAGTGTGGACACTCCTTGAAACGAAAACGGTAATCGCACTGCTGAGGGCGCCCGCCCTGCACGGCAGGTTGATCTCCTTCCGCAGGCTCCAGAAGCCCCTGACAACGGCGCCCATAGTGCTCGATCACGCGGCCTTCGGTGTCTGTTTTACCCCAGAAGATATTGGCAAAACCACAGCCCGGGCAGAACACCTGCACCGGCTCACTGTCGGGGTTCGGTTTCGGCTCCCCTACCTCCGGGTGATGCAGATTCACATGGTTGCCTGCGTAATCAATCACCAGGCAATCCTGCTTGCCTTCGTCCAGACGCAGACCGCGGCCCACGATCTGCTGATACAGGCTGACCGACTGGGTAGGACGAAGAATGGCGATAAAGTCCACATGGGGCGCATCAAAGCCCGTGGTGAGCACGGACACGTTCACCAGATACTTCAACTGCCGCTGTTTGAAGCGCTGAATCAGCAGATCCCGAT
>JAKLLS010000172.1 GCA_022014155.1 Marinobacter sp.
GTTACGGTCGTAATTTTCTGCTGCCATACGGCAAAGCCGTTGCAGCCACTGCTGAAAACCTGAAGGCCTTTGAAGAGCGCCGCGCAGAGCTGGAAAAGGTTGCCGCTGAAAAGCTGGCTGCTGCCCAGGCCCGCGCTGAAGCTCTGGAAGGTGCTTCCTTCACCATCGCCTCCAAGGCCGGTGAAGAGGGCAAGCTGTTCGGTTCCATTGGTGTGCGTGACATTGCTGACGCTGTTACTGCCGGCGGTACCGAAGTCGAGAAGAGCGAAGTTCGTCTGCCCGAAGGTCCGCTGCGCGTGACCGGCGAGTACGACATTGAGCTGCAGCTGCACTCTGACGTCACAGTTGATATCAAGCTGGTTGTTGTCGCCGAGTAATCGGAGACTGCTGTGTGGCAATCCGGCGTCGCCGCCGGAGTGTCAACACTGCCAGTGGTACAGGCGGGGCTCCGGATAGTCTGGAGTCGCCGTTGTACAGGCCCGGTTCCGCGCAAGCGGTTCCGGGCCTGTTGCTTTCTGATATGATCTTTTGTCTGCAGCAGCCCTCCCATCACGGAGGTAATAGGCTTAAACTGTCGCGGAAATGATTCCTAACTGAAGATGTGTTCATGGCCAATCCCAATCTCAAGCCCGCAAAAACGGATATAGAAACCAGCCGTATCAAGGTACCGCCTCATTCGGTCGAAGCCGAGCAGGCGGTTCTTGGTGGTTTGATGCTGGATAATCGCCGGTTTGATGAAATCAGTGAGGTGATTTCCGCCGCTGACTTCTACCGGCAGGATCACCGGCTCATTTTTGCTGCGGTGGAGCGCCTTGCCAGCGAGAACGAGCCGTTGGACGTGGTTACCCTGGCAGAGTTCCTGGAACGTGCCGGCGATATCGAAGACGCGGGTGGTCTGTCCTATCTGGCCGAAATGGCGGAAAAAACACCAGGTGCGGCGAATATCCGGGCATACGCAGACATCGTCCGGGAGCGTTCCATTTTGCGCCAGCTGGTGGAAGTGTCCGGAAAGATTTCCGATTCGGCGTTTAACCCCCTGGGCCGTAACAGCAATGAGATCCTGGACGAAGCCGAGCGCAATGTCTTCCAGATTGCCGAGTCGAGAGTAAAAGAGGGTTCCGGTCCCCAGGCCATTAACCCGATACTGACCAAGACCCTGAGCCGGATTGAAGAGTTGTTTGAGTCCGGTGAGCAGACCACGGGCCTGACCACCGGGTTTCGTGATCTGGACGACCAGACCTCCGGTATGCAGCCGGCAGACCTGATTATTGTGGCGGGTCGCCCGTCCATGGGTAAGACCACCTTTGCCATGAACATTGTGGAAAATGCCCTGATCAGCACCGGTACGCCGGTTCTGGTATTCAGTATGGAAATGCCGGCAGATGCCCTGGCCATGCGTATGTTGTCTTCCCTTGGGCGAATTGATCAGACCAAGGTCCGGAGCGGCAAACTGGAAGAAGACGACTGGCCGCGACTGACCTCGGCGGTCAGTCTGCTGAAAGACAAACCGCTCTATATTGATGATACCCCGGGCCTGAGCCCCACTGAAATGCGTTCCCGGGCCCGCCGGATTGCCCGTGAGAACAATGGCAAGATTGGCCTGATCATGGTGGATTACCTTCAGTTGATGCGGGTCCCTGGCAACACCGAAGGCCGCACGGCGGAGATTTCCGAAATTTCCCGCTCACTGAAAGGTATCGCAAAAGAGCTGAGTTGTCCCGTGGTGGCCTTGTCCCAGCTGAACCGGAGTCTCGAGCAACGTCCCAACAAGCGCCCGGTAAACTCGGACCTGCGGGAATCCGGCGCGATCGAGCAGGACGCGGACGTTATCATGTTTGTATACCGGGACGAGGTCTACAACGAAGACACCCCGGACAAGGGCATTGCCGAGATCATCATCGGCAAGCAGCGTAACGGCCCAATCGGGACCATCCGCTTGGCGTTTATCGGCAAATTCACCAAATTCGAAGACCTGGCTCATGGGGATTATGGCGATTACGGTGGTGAGTACTGATGCCGCGAAGTACCGTTGCCCGCATTGACCCGGAGGCATTGCGCCACAACTACCGGTTGGCCTGTGAGCTCGCAGGTACCGCCCGGGCCATGGCGGTGATCAAGGCCGATGGTTACGGTCACGGTATCCGGCAGGTTGCCAGGGCCTTGGCCAGTGAAGCGCCCCGATATGGCGTTGCCTGCCTTGAAGAAGCAATGGCTGTGCGGGAGGAAGGGCTTGCTCAGCCGGTGATGATGCTTCAGGGGCCTCATGAGCCGGAGGACGTGGCCCTCTGCGCCCATCAGGGCTTTCAGCCGGTCATGCACAGTGATTACCAGTTGGCATGGCTGAGGGAGGCTGAGTCCACCCCGGATTTCTGGCTGAAAGTGAACACCGGCATGAATCGACTGGGGTTCCCGGCGGATGACCTCGCGGGACGGGTGGAGCAATTACTGTCATCACCTGTCACGAAGTCCGCGTTGAAGGGGTTTGTCACCCACTTCGCGTGTGCCGATGATCGTGAGAGCAGCTTCACGCGGGAACAAACCCGGCGTTTTCAGGCTGCGGTTTCGCCGTGGCCGGAACTCGAGAAAAGTGTTGGCAATTCCGCCGCGCATTTTTTGCCGGGACAGGAGCTGTTCGACTGGAGTCGCCCAGGGATCATGCTCTACGGTGCCTCGCCGGTGATTGGTGTAACTGGCCCGGAACTGGGGTTGAGGGCGGCGATGACGCTGGAAGCTCCGTTGATTGCCCGGCGTGTGCTCAAGGCGGGTGACAGTGTCGGTTATGGGTCCACCTGGGTTGCGGAAAAAGAGACTCCGATGGGAATAGTGGCTGTCGGGTACGGTGACGGGTACCCACGCCATGCCGGCACGGGAACGCCGGCAGCGGTCAACGGTAAGCGTATCCGTCTGATTGGCCGGGTTTCCATGGACATGCTGGCGGTGGATCTATCGGAGGCGCCAGAGACGCAGACCGGTGATCGCGTAGAGCTATGGGGCAATCAGGTCAGCGTGGATGAAGTTGCCGGGCATGCCGGCACCATCGCCTATGAACTGCTGACGGGGGTGACAGCCCGGGTGCCCAGGCTGTACCCATAAGCGACGATTCGACTCAGGCGGCAGTTTCCGGCTCGTGGATGATTTCTTCGACGAAGTCCAGAATGGAGTGCAGGCTGCGGTCATCGAGCTTTTTCAGCACCTTGTGAATGACCATCTTGCTGCCCTTGAGCATACTGCCGATGCCCATTTTGGCCATGCTCATCATCATGTTGCCGGCGTTGAGGCGGCGCAGGGGTTCAAGGAAGAAGAAGTCGAGCCCTTCTTCGGTCATCTCCACAATCAGGTTGTAGAGCTTGTCGATGGCTTCCTTATCGGCCTTGCTGCGACCGCGAAGCTCTTCAACGGTTAACAGGGCGCGTGTGCGCAGTTCATCGGGAATCGGTGCAACAATGTGGCTTTGCTGTTTCAGCATGTCAGTTCCTGTTGTTGTATGCTCTTCAGGTTCGGATTGGGTCATTTGCGTAGTATTGTATGGTGGTTACCCGCAGTGCCATTGGCTTGATCGTTATCGGGTGACCGTCACATAAGTGATATTTCTGGAGGCGTGGGACGCTTGTGCATGTTGTTGTAGTTCATGATTACGGCCCGTTGGGCAGGGTTTTGCTGGAGCGGCTGCGGGATACACCGCTCCAGATCAGTCCGTTGCTGGTGAGTGACCCGGACAAGGCGGACCTGTCCGCCCTGGAGGAATGGATACCGGCGGATACGGATCTGATCGTCAATGCCTTGTGGCTGACGGATCCTGAAACAGCGGAACGTGATCCCGAAGGTATCCGCAAGGCGGCCTTTTCCCTGCCAATAGCGTTGGCGGAATTCGCCCGGGACCGCGATATGGCCCTGTTACAGCTATCCTCCTGTTACGTTTTTGATGGCCGCAAGCAGAGCGCCTATATTGCCTCCAATCCAGGCCATCCCTGCAATGAGCTGGGCAACTGGCAATGGGAGTGCGAGCAGGCCCTGAGAACGCTGTTGCCCCGCCATATTATCCTGCGTACCGGCTGGAGCCTCGGACGTTTCATTCGCAAGGTGCAACAGGGAACCGGTCAGGGAGATACCTTACGGTTGCCGGGCAAGTGCCGGGGGCAACCAGTGACGGTTCGGGATCTGGCCAGGGTGATGAAAGCGGTCATCCTGCAGCTGGATTGCGGCGCAGAAGTGTGGGGCACCTATCAATACGCCGGTGCCGAAGAAATTTCCCTCTACGAACTCGGGTTGGCGATTGCCGGTTTACCGGGCATCCCCACGGGGATTCGGGTGGTGGACGATATGCCGGAATGGGCCACGCTGGAGCCGGCCAACGCTACCTTGATCTGCACTAAAATCCGCAATACGTTTGGTATCAAACAGCTTCCCTGGCGTTCCGGGCTGTCCGACGAGTTGGAAGCTCTGTCATCCGTTGGAGACAAGCGGCCCACAGACACGCCAGCCCACTGAGAGGCAGTGGGCCCATGCTACGGGGTCGATTCTTACGGGCGGGCCCGGGAACTCTGACGGTTGGATTCCGGGATGGCACCGCGCAGGGTTTCCATATCCAAAAGCTCAACTTCACGGCCCTGAGTTCTGATAATTCCCTGATTCTGGAAGCGGGTGAAAACCCGGCTGACGGTTTCAACCGCCAGACCCAGAAAATTGGCAATATCACTGCGAGCCATTGGCAGGCTGAATTTCGTCCCGGACATGCGTCTGCGCTGGAACCGGCTCGACAGTGACAAAAGCAGAGCAGCGATGCGTTCCTCTGCACTGTTCTTGCTCAGCAGCATGGCCAGTTGATGGCTGCCTTGGATCTCCCGGCTCATCAGCTGGTACATATGGTGCTGAAGTTCAGGCATAGCACGGGTCAGCTCCTCCAGCTTTTCGGTCGGAAACTTGCACACACTGGTGCGCTCCAGCGCCTTGGCGGTGCAGGCATAGCGTTCTCCGCCCAGGCTATCCAGGCCAATCAGTTCACCGGGCAAGAAGAAGCCGGTGACCTGTTCGCTGCCATTTTCGGTGATGATGGAGGTTTTAACGGCGCCGCTACGGACCGCCAGACACGAACGGAATGGTGTGTCCTGATCGAATATGTGCTCGCCGCGATTGTAGATGTGCCCCTGTTCCACAATGTCCTCCAGCCGGTCCAATTGGTTTTCCTCAACGGCAAGGGGAAGGCAAAGATTGCTGAGGCTGCACGTGTGGCAGGAAGCCTTGAGTGCAGGAGCGAGTTTGAGCTTGATTTCTCGGGCCATGGCGGAAGAGTACCCATATTGATTCCTGTCAAGCTTGTACCCTAATACGTATAGCTTGCCAAGCCAATGATGATACGTATGCTTATTGATAAAAATTGACGGCGGGGAGTCCGTGTGGTGACTGGACTCCCCGCCGGGCGGGATCAGACTTTCTGGAAAATCAGAGAGGCATTGGTGCCGCCAAAGCCAAAACTGTTGGACATAACGGTACTCAGCTCGGCTTCCACTGCACTGGGACCGACAAGCGGCATGTTGCTGACCTTTTCATCCGGATTGTTCAGGTTGGCCGTCCCAGCAATGAAGCCGTTCTGGAGCATCAGCAGGGAGTAAATGGCTTCGTGCACGCCGGACGCGCCCAGCGAATGGCCTGACAGGGACTTGGTGGATGAGATCCGTGGTATGTCATCACCAAACACGTTGCGAACCGCACCAAGTTCAGCGACGTCACCAACCGGCGTGCTGGTGCCGTGGGCGTTGATGTAATCCACCGGTGAGTCAACGGTCGCCAGGGCCTGCTTCATGCAACGCATGGCACCTTCACCGGAGGGGGCGACCATATCATGGCCATCGGATGTGGCGCCGTAACCGGTCAGCTCAGCGATGATGGGGGCGCCGCGCTTACGGGCATGTTCCAGCTCTTCCATTACCAGCATGCCGCCACCGCCGGCAATGACAAATCCATCACGGCCACTGTCAAAGGGGCGGGAAGCCGTTGCCGGAGCTTCATTGTATTTGGTGGACAGAGCGCCCATGGCGTCAAACAGCATGGTCAGGCTCCAGTCTTCTTCCTCACCGCCGCCGGCAAAAACGATATCCTGTTTGCCGGACTGGATCTGTTCCATGGCGTGGCCAATACAGTGAGCGCTGGTGGCGCAGGCCGAGGACATGGAGTAGTTCACCCCACGGATCCTGAAGGCAGTGGCCAGACAGGCGGAGACCGTACTGGTCATGATCCGCGGCACCATATAGGGCCCGATACGTTTGACGCCTTTTTCCCGCATCAGATCCACTGCCTCGACCTGACTGGCGCTGGAAGCTCCGCCGGAACCGGCAATCAGCCCGGTGCGGTCATTGGAAATCAGGTCCTCGGTCAGTCCAGAGGATTCCACAGCCTGTTGCATGGCGAGATAACTGTACATCGCAGACTGGCCCATGAAACGACGCAGTTTGCGATCGATCACACTGGTATCCACATCCACCGAACCGCAAATCTGACTGCGGAACCCCAGGT
>JAKLLS010000039.1 GCA_022014155.1 Marinobacter sp.
GGCGCAGCTCTTCCGGGATGCTGCCCTTGAGTTCGATGGTCAGGTAGCTGATGCACCGACGGGCATCCAGCAGGTGAGGGCCCTTGAAAGCGTCGGTCGGGCATAGGTCCAGGCAGGCGCTGCAGCTGCCGCAGTGATCGGTTTCAAACGGCTCGTCTACCGGCAGCGGGGCGCTGGTGAAGATCTCCCCCAGGAAGAAAAACGAACCCGCTTTCGGGTGAATCACCATGTTATTCTTGCCAATCCAGCCTAGGCCTGCACGCTGGGCCAGGGCTCTTTCCAGCACCGGCGCGCTGTCCACGAACGCCCGGTAATTGTGGCCGCTGACCGCCTCGTCAATTCGTTTGGCCAGGGTGGCCAGGCGTTTTCGCATCAGCTTGTGGTAATCCCTACCCAGGGCATAGCGGGTAACGTAGGCTTTTTCCCGGTTAGTGAGCGCTTCTTTCGGGTTGTCCGGTGACGCCAGGTAATCCAGGCGCACGGAAATCACCCGAAGGGTGCCGGGCACCAGGGAGGTGGGTGTATAGCGCTTGTCGCCATGGTCTCCCATATACGTCATTTCGCCATGGTAACCTTTTGCCAGCCAATTCTTGAGACGCTCGCCATGGATACCGGTATCCGGAAGGGTAATGCCCGCATCACTGAAACCCAGTTCCCGTGCCCAGGAGCGGATGAATTCCGGCAGGTTTTCAATCGTAGTGGTTGGTTTCGCGGTCATTTCCATGCAATACAGGGTGAGCGTACGGAATTTTAATCTGATTAAGTTATGACCTTTTTCTCTGTTTTGCTATTCTTTACAGGTATCTGGCCAATTTTCTTAAACTGATTTCTTTAGCTGGAGCGCGGGTGCATGCCCCTGTCTGATTTACACAGTCTACCAGAAGACCTGTATTCCGCAGATGCTGTGCGGGAGATCGATCGTTATGTGATTGATGAAAAAGGGGGTAATGGTTTCGATCTGATGCAGGCGGCAGCGGCCTCGGTCTTTCGCCGGTTGGTGAAGCGATGGCCTGAACCAGGCCGGATCCTGGTGCTGTGTGGCGCCGGAAATAATGGCGGTGATGGCTATCTGGTGGCTGCCGCTGCCAGACGACATGGTCTGGATGTGAGTTGTGTAGCTGTAGCGCCGGTCAGGAAGCTGTCTGGGGATGCTCGTCTGGCCTGGCAGAAAGCAAAACAGGATGGCGTTGGCATCGTAGCTTGTGCCGGTATGGGGCCAGATGAGCTGGATGCCCTGTTCGGATCAGCAAACCTGCTTGTGGACGCCATGCTGGGTACCGGCGTCTCCGGAGCGCCGCGGGAGCCGTTTGCGGAGATGATTCGCCGCTGTGAGTCTGCCCGCGTACCCGTTGTGGCGGTGGATCTGCCATCGGGGCTGGACGCGACGACAGGCGCGGCAACAGGGGATGTGGTCCGGGCGGATATGACGGTCACCTTTATCGGTCTGAAGGCGGGCCTGTTTACCGGGCATGGCCCGGAAGCCTGCGGTGACATCTGTTTCGAGTCGCTGGAAACGGAGCAGTGGCTGGAGGGCTGTGGACAGCAGCCCCTGGCACTCCGGGCGGACTGGGCCTCCGTGTCGGCCTCTATTCCGCGTCGGCCAGTCACCGCCCATAAGGGGCATTTTGGTCACGTGTTGGTGGTGGCTGGTGACCGGGGTTTTGGGGGCGCCGGTATCCTGGCTGCCGAAGCGGCTTCCCGTGCTGGCGCGGGGCTGGTCACCCTGGCGACGCGTCCTGAGTATGTTGCGCCGGCCCTGGCGCGTTGTCCGTCGATCATGGTCCAGGGACTGATCCATGGCTCGGAGTTACCCGCTTTGCTGGATGCTGCCGATGTGGTGGTATGCGGCCCGGGTATTGGACGGAGTGCCTGGGGCCAGCAAATGCTCGAGCAGGTGGTGGCCAGTGGCAAGCCCAGGGTTTTGGATGCCGATGCGCTGAATCTGATGGCATCCCGGGTTGCGGTAAAGGACGATGATCATATTCTGACACCTCATCCGGGTGAGGCCGCGCGGTTGCTTAACTGTGAGGTGGCTGAAATCGAAGTCGACAGGGTCAAGGCTGCCGACAGGTTGTGTCAGGTGTTTGGTGGAACGGTGTTGCTCAAGGGCGCAGGAACTGTCATCGCATCAGGTGTGGAGGTGCCCCGGATTGTTGCTGGCAGTAATCCGGGGATGGCAACGGGAGGCATGGGAGACGTGCTTTCGGGTATCATCGGCGCTTTGTACGGGCAGTTGGGTAATCCACTGCACGCTGCCTGCACCGGGGCCTGCCTACATTTAGCGGCTGCCAACCTTGCCGCCCGGAGTAAGGGTTTTATGGGACTGTTGCCGGGCGATGTGATTGATGCCGTGCCGGGGGTATTGGCAGAAACCGAAAGGACGCGTGGTAGCTTGCAAGCGATAGAGTCGGGAACGTAATGCAATCTGATCAACAGGAATACCGCATCTTTCTGGCTGACGAAGCCGCCACAGAGGCACTGGGAGGGCAGTTGGCAAAAGCGGTCGTCGGTGCCGGGCATGGAGGGACCCTGTTCCTGAAGGGCAACCTTGGGATGGGCAAAACCACGCTGAGCCGGGGCGTCATGAGAGGGCTGGGGCATGAAGGCGCGGTCAAGAGCCCGACCTACACCCTGGTGGAGCCCTATGAGCACCTCCACCCGGCGGCGTACCATTTCGATCTCTACCGACTGGGTGATCCGGAAGAACTGGAATACATGGGAATTCGAGATTATTTCGAGGGTGGTAACGTCTGCCTGATCGAGTGGCCGGAAAGAGGGCAGGGTGTTTTGCCTCAAGCAGACCTTGTGATCTCCCTCGAGCGGGAAGGCAAGGGGCGTTCAGCGAGACTGATGCCGGGAACGAAGAATGGTGAGTCACTGTTGGCGATGCTACAGGATGCTGGCAACAACCGATCCGACGCGGTTTCGGGTCAGGACAAGCGCGGGTGAGCAGTATGACAATCATCAAAACATTAAGAACCTCCCTGGCAACCGGTA
This sequence comes from Marinobacter sp., assembly GCA_022014155.1. GTDB lineage: Bacteria > Pseudomonadota > Gammaproteobacteria > Pseudomonadales > Oleiphilaceae > Marinobacter. Next base: position 2,998 of record JAKLLS010000039.1, read on the forward strand.
TGCTTGCCATGCTGTTGGTCTGGCCAGTGGCTGCCCTGGCGGGCAAAAACGTGGAAAGTGTGCGTATCTGGCCCGCTCCCGACCACACAAGGCTGGTGCTGGATATCGCGGGCAAGGTGGAACACAACGTGTTTTCATTGTCAGGACCTTCCAGATTGGTGATCGATATGAAGGATGTCACCCTGAAGGCCGATTTTTCTGCGCTGGACTTGTCCGGGAGCCCGATTCAGAGGATTCGGAGCGCCCCCCGCAATGGCAAAGACCTGCGGGTCGTGTTGGACCTGAAAAACGAAATCAAGCCCCGCAGTTTCCAGTTGGAGCCCAACCAGCAGTATGGTCATCGTCTGGTGGTGGACCTGATCGATGAAGGCGGGCTGAAGGTGCAGAAAGCCGCCAAGCCCACCGTCACTGATAACGCCAATGGCAAACGGGATATTATCGTGGTGATTGATGCGGGCCACGGTGGTGAGGATCCTGGAGCAATCGGCCCCAAGGGAACCCGGGAAAAGGACGTTGTGCTGTCCATGGCAAAAACCTTGAAACAGCTCATTGACAGTAAGCCCGGCTTCACTGCCAGGCTGACCCGCACGGGTGATTACTATATCGACCTTCGCAGCCGGACCCTGCTCGCCAGGAAGCATAATGCTGACCTGTTTGTGTCGGTCCATGCTGACGCCTTCAGGACACCACAACCCAGGGGCGCCTCGGTGTTTGCGTTGTCCAAGCGTGGTGCGACCAGTGAATCCGCACGCTGGCTTGCCCAGAGTGAAAACCGCTCTGATCTTATTGGTGGCGCAGGTGGTGTGTCGCTGAACGGTCGTGATGAAATGCTGGCGGGCGTGCTTCTGGACCTGTCCATGACCGCCAGTATCAACTCCAGCCTGGGAATCGGTAGTTCCATCCTTGGCAAGCTCGGGAATGTCACAAAATTGCATAAGCGTGGCGTAGAACAGGCAGCCTTTGTGGTGTTGAAGTCACCGGATATCCCGTCACTGCTGGTAGAGGCAGGCTTTATTTCCAACCCGCAGGAAGAGAGAAACCTGTCCAGTTCATCTTATCAACGCAAACTGGCTAATGCCGTTTTCGATGGTATTTACGACTATTTCTCGGACACGCCTCCTCCGGGAACACTCCTCGCCGCGCAGAAGGCCAACAGGAAGGGCGGTCAGTCGGTGAGTCAGTACCGGATTCGACGTGGCGACACCCTGTCAGACCTGGCCCGGGAGAACCAGATCTCTGTCAGCGAGCTGATGCGTTTTAACGGCCTGAACGACGACCGTGTTATGGTAGGGCAAACCATTCGTATTCCCGCTTCCTGAACAAGAGGTTTTTCCGAAACATGCCCGCCATACGATTGCTGTCTCCACGGCTTGCGAACCAGATTGCCGCAGGCGAAGTGGTGGAGCGCCCCGCTTCTGTCGTCAAGGAACTGGTGGAAAATGCCCTGGATGCCGGTGCCAGCCGGGTGGATGTCGATGTAGAGCAAGGAGGCGTAAAGCTGATCCGGGTACGGGACGATGGCTTCGGTATCGGTGAAGCCGATTTACCCCTGGCGCTCAGCCGCCACGCTACCAGCAAGATAGAGAGCCTGGATGACCTGGAGGCGGTCGCTTCCCTGGGATTTCGTGGTGAAGCCCTGGCCAGTATCAGTTCCGTGTCGCGGCTTGCCCTGACGTCCCGCACGGAAGCGCAGGAAGCGGCATCCCGTGTCGAGGTTGAAGGTCGTGACATGGACGCCCGGATTTCACCCGCTGCCCACCCTGTGGGCACCACCGTGGAAGTGCGGGATCTGTTTTTCAATACGCCTGCCCGACGCAAATTCCTGAGAACTGAAAAAACCGAGTTCAACCACGTCGAGGAGTGCGTTCGGCGGCAAGCCCTGAGTCGGTTTGATGCCGGGTTTACCCTGCGCCACAACCAGCGTGTGGTCCAGAGTCTGCGCCCGGCGCAAAATCCCCTGGATCGGGAGCGCCGAATTGGTTCACTGTGCGGCCAGCAGTTCATTGATAATGCCGTGGTGATTGATGCCGAGGCTACCGGGCTGCGCCTGTGGGGCTGGGTTGCCCTGCCGACTTTTTCACGCAGTCAGGCGGACCTGCAATACTTCTTCGTCAATGGTCGGGTCATTCGTGATCGCCTGGTTGCGCACGCCGTGCGGCAGGCCTACCGCGATGTGCTGTACAACAACCGCCATCCGGCCTTTGTCCTGTATCTGGAAGTGGACCCGGCCACAGTGGATGTGAATGTTCACCCGACCAAGCACGAAGTGCGCTTCCGGGACGGCAGGCTGGTACACGATTTTATTTTCAGGACCCTTCACAAGGCACTGGCGGATGTTCGCCCGGATGACCATTTGCGTGGCGCCGTTGCCCAATCTGCGGTGCGGGAAGAGGTTGGGGGCACTGGTGTGGTTGGTGGCGGTTCATCACCGTTTACCGGTGACAGTGCCGCATCGCCTGCGGATCAGGGGGCGCCCCGGAGTTGGGGGGAGACCGCGTCCGTATTCCCGGCCCATGGAAGTGGCGGGCATCAGCCGCAACCGCACCATGAGTGGCAGGCCCGGGATCAGATGGGCTTCTATCAGTCCCTGAATGAAGGTGGCGGTCTGGCGGGGCGTCAGCAGAGCGCGCCAGTACCAGAACTTGCCGTTGGGCAACCCACACCGCCGGCAGACGGTGACGCTGAGCCGCCACTGGGTTACGCAATTGCACAGTTGCACGGTATCTACATCCTGGCCCAGAGCCGGCAAGGCATGATTGTTGTCGATATGCATGCGGCCCATGAGCGTATTACCTATGAGCGCATGAAGCGGGCGCTGGAAGCCCAGGATCTGAAAAGTCAGCCATTGCTTGTGCCGGTATCACTGGCGGTCAGCCAGAAAGAGGCGGCCCTGGCGGAATCTCATGGCAATGAACTCCAGCAGTTAGGGCTCCAGGTGGAGCGAATTGGTCCGGAAACCCTCGCCATCCGGCAGGTTCCAGCGCTTTTGCGAGGAGCGGATACGGAGCAATTAGTGCGAGATGTCCTGGCCGACTTGATCGAAAACGGTCAGAGTGACCGGGTCGAGGCGGTGACCCACGAATTGCTGGGCACTATGGCTTGCCATGGATCAGTACGGGCAAACCGGCAACTGACCATTCCGGAAATGAACACGCTGTTGCGGGATATGGAAGCGACTGAACGCAGTGGCCAGTGCAATCATGGTCGTCCCACCTGGACGGTGGTGACCCTCTCCGAGCTGGACAAACTGTTCCTGAGGGGGCGTTAAGGGCGCCATGGCTGATCATCTGTTCCGGGCTTCCCAGATGCCCCCTGCTATTTTTCTGATGGGGCCGACCGCATCCGGTAAGACCGACCTGGCCATGGCGTTGTGTGACCAGTTGCCCTGCGACATTATCAGCGTTGACTCGGCGATGATTTACCGGGGAATGGATATTGGTACCGCAAAGCCGTCAGCGGAGGAACTTGCCCGGGCGCCCCATCGTCTGATTGATATCTGTGACCCGGCCGAGCGTTATTCGGCTGCCGATTTCCGGCGGGATGCGCTGCGGGAGATGGCGACCATTACCCGGGCTGGCAGGATTCCGCTGCTGGTGGGCGGCACCATGATGTATTTCAAGGCGCTGCTCCATGGCATGTCGAACCTGCCATCGGCGGACCCGGACCTTCGTCGTGAGCTGGAAAAGGAAGCCGGAGAAAAAGGGTGGGCGGCGCTACACGAGGAGCTGGCAGCCCGGGATCCGGTTGCCGCAGGGCTGATCCATCCGAACAACCGTCAACGGCTGATAAGAGCCCTGGAGGTCGTGCGTCTGACGGGGCGGCCGATCTCGGAACTCTGGCAACATTCGGGCAAGGACCGCGCCGATGAGCACGATGAGCCTTCAAATGTCGAGGATTACACCTATTTTACTCAATGGCAGGCAGACGAATCCTCATCGCTTCCGTATACTGTGGTGCAACTTGCTGTTGCTCCGTCCGACAGAAAAGTCCTTCATGAGCGGATACGCCTGCGATTCATGAACATGCTTGAGGCGGGCTTTCTGGAGGAAGTCCGGGCACTGATGGCCCGGGGAGACCTGGATGCAGGTTTGCCTTCCATGCGTTGTGTCGGATACCGCCAGGCTTGGCATTACCTGGCCGGCGATGACGACTATGACACCATGATCAGCAAGGGTGTGGCTGCGACCCGCCAGCTGGCGAAACGGCAGTTAACCTGGTTGCGCAAGTGGTCCGACGTGGACTGGCTCGACAGTGAAGACAGATATATCACTGAAGCGGCCTTGAAAATTATCAGACTTCGCACCACATTTAACTCTGAAAAATGACGATCTGCACTTACTTATAAACAGGAGAAAACACATGTCAAAAGGGCATTCTTTACAAGACCCTTACCTCAATGCCTTGCGCAAGGAACGCATTCCGGTTTCCATCTTTCTGGTCAACGGCATCAAGCTGCAGGGCCAGATTGAATCTTTTGACCAATTCGTGATTTTGCTGAAAAACACTGTCAGCCAGATGGTCTACAAGCACGCCATTTCTACCGTTGTACCGGCCCGGAATGTACGCATTCCGCCGCAGGCGCCCGGCGGAGAAGGCGAGGCTGAAGACTGAGTTGTCCGGTTTTCCTGTATGACCACCCGCGTTTCCGACGAACCCCTGGCGGTTCCGAGGGGCGCGGGTGTTTGTTTTTATGCGGCTAACGGTTTGACTGTTTCGGAGTTGTTACCACTTGTTTGAACGTCCCGACGTTGGTGAAAGGGCAATTGTCGTCCATATTGATTTTTCCTCTCACGAAGAGACCGAAGATCCGGATGAGTTTCAGGAGCTGGTGGCATCTGCCGGTGTAGAATCGGTGGGGCTGGTGACCGGTTCCAGAAAGCAACCGAGCCCCCGCCTGTTTGTTGGCGAGGGCAAGCTGGAAGAGATCCGCGATGCCGTCGCGGCCCATGAGGCCGATGTGGTGCTGTTCAATCATGCCCTGAGCCCTTCCCAGGAGCGTAACATTGAGCGCGAGCTCAAATGTCGGGTGCTGGACCGCACCGGTGTGATTCTGGATATTTTTGCCCAGCGTGCACGCACCCATGAAGGTAAGCTGCAGGTAGAGCTTGCCCAGCTGGAACACATGTCGACACGACTGGTTCGTGGCTGGACTCACCTTGAGCGCCAGAAGGGGGGTATTGGTCTGCGCGGGCCTGGTGAAACCCAGCTGGAAACGGATCGCCGATTGCTTCGTGAACGCATCAAGTCTATTCACAAGCGGCTGGAGAAGGTTCGCCGCCAGCGTGATCAGGGGCGCCGGGCCCGTAAGCGTGCGGATATTCCCACCGTTTCTCTCGTGGGCTACACCAACGCGGGAAAATCGACTTTGTTCAACCATATCACCACTTCGTCGGTATACGCTGCTGATCAGTTATTTGCCACGCTGGACCCGACGTTGCGGCGGCTGGAACTTCCGGACATTGGTCCGGTCGTATTGGCGGATACCGTCGGGTTTATCCGACACTTGCCACACAAGCTTGTGGAAGCCTTCCGCGCGACGCTTGAAGAAACCACAGAAGCAACCCTGTTGCTCCACATCATCGACTGTCATGATAGTCGTCGTGACGAGAACATGGAGCAGGTGGAGGAAGTGCTGGCGGAAATCGGCGCCGATGAAGTTCCGGTGCTTCAGGTCTTTAATAAAATCGACCTGCTTGATAATTTTACTCCGCGCATCGAGCGTAATGAGGACGGCTTGCCGGTCAGGGTGTGGTTGTCCGCGGTAACCGGTGAGGGGATCCAGGGATTATTTGACGCGATTGTTGAGCGTCTGGCCGAGGATGTTATTCACCAGTTTGTATTGCTGGGCCCCCGGGACGGCAAGCTCCGGGCGCTGCTGCATCAGGCCGGTTCGGTGTTGAGTGAAGAGCACCGGGACTGTGGTGATACGGTGTTGGAAGTTCGCCTGCAGTACCGGGACTGGCTCCAGTTGTTGAGCCGTGCCGGCATTCAGGAAAACGAGATCAGATTAGACACAAGGGAGGCGTAAGCCGGCAACGCTATTGCCGGGGCGCTCATAAATCCCTAGTATTTGCAGCCATTCTATTAGTCAGGAACGGAGAGCATTATGGCCTGGAACGAACCGGGTGGTAACCGCAACGACAATGACCCTTGGGGAACCGGTGGTGGTCGTGGCGGCAATGATCAAGGTCCGCCAGACCTCGATGAGGCGCTGAAAAAAGGTCTCGACAAACTGAACAGGATGCTGGGTGGGAAAGGTGGTCGCTCCGGTGGCTCCGGTGGTTCTTCATCCGGCAGTGGTGGGTTTGGTGCCATTCTGGCGCTGGTTGCCATCATTGGTCTGGGGTACGTTGTATTCCAGTCCTTCTACACAGTGGATGAACAGGAGCGGGCGGTCGTCCTGCGCTTTGGTGAGTTCAGTCGCACAGAGGAGCCGGGGCTCCGCTTCAAAGTGCCGCTGATTGACGATGTCACCAAGGTGCGCGTGACCAATGTTCGTACTGCCGAGTCCAGTGGTCAGATGCTGACCCAGGACGAGAACCTGGTAACCGTGGACCTTCAGGTCCAGTATCGTGTTGGCGATGCCAAGGCGTACGTATTGAATATCAGGGACTCCAATCAAGCCCTGGCGTTTGCTACAGACAGTGCGCTGCGTCATGAAGTGGGTAGCTCCACCTTGGACGGGGTGCTGACCGAAGGTCGTGCCGAGCTGGCAGTTCGCGTTGAGCAGCGCCTGCAGAGTTTCCTGCGTGACTACGGCGCTGGCCTGGAAATTGTGCGTGTGAACGTTGAAAGTACCCAGCCGCCGCCCGCGGTTCAGGATGCATTCCGTGAAGTCCAGCGTGCCCGGGAAGATGAGCAGCAGGTCAAGGAAGAGGCGGAAACCTACCGTAACAAGATCGTACCGGAGGCCCGAGGTCAGGCTCAGCGCATGATTGAGGAAGCCAATGCCTACAAGGAGGAGGTCATCGAGCGCGCCAACGGTGAAACCGCACGCTTCCTGGCTATGCTGGAGGTGTACAAGATGTCTCCGGAAGTGACCCGTGAGCGTATGTACCTGCAGGCGCTGGAAGGCGTGCTGTCGAGTACCAGCAAGGTTCTGGTGGATACGCAAAGCAGTGGCAACATGATGTACCTGCCGCTTGATCGCCTGACTCAAGGGCGTGTTACCAGCAGCGGCAGTGGATCGGATAGTTCCGGCGGAAAACCTGATATCTCAACCCTTACGGATCAGGTGATTCAGGAACTGCGCGGACGGCAGGATACCGGCATTCGGAGGAGCAGATAATTATGGGACCCAAAGGTGTAGTGGGCCTTGCAGGCGCCCTCATTGTAGTCCTGCTGGTTTTGTCGAGCGTTTACATCATTCCTGAGACCCATCGTGGCGTAAAGCTTCGCTTTGGTGAACTCATTGAAACGGATATGCAGGCCGGTCTGCACTTCAAAGTGCCGGTGATTGACCAGATCCGGGAGTTCGATATCCGTGTGCTGACCATGGATCTGCCTTCTCGTCAGTACCTGACCATCGAGAAGAAGCCTCTGGATGTGGATTCCTACATCGCCTGGAAAATCCGCGATGTGGACCAGTTCTATCGGGCGACTGGTGGTGACGAATACCGCGCCCAGTCCCTGCTGTTGTCCCGGGTGGACAATGGTCTGCGTGACGAGTTCGGTGTCCGGACTATGGTTGAAGTTGTCTCCGGTCAGCGTGACGAACTGATGCACACGCTGCGGGACCGGGTCAACGAAACGTCTCTGAAAGAGTTCGGTATCGAAGTGCTGGATATCCGGGTCAAGGCGATCGAGTTTCCTGGTGAGGTGAGTCAGAACGTCTATCGCCGCATGGCGACAGAGCGCCAGAAGCTGGCCCAGGAATTCCGTTCCCGCGGTCGCGAGCTGGCTGAAGGTATTCGTGCTGATGCCGACCGTCAACGCACTGTGGTTCTGGCGGAAGCATTTGCCGAAGCTGAGGAGACCCGTGGTGAGGGTGACGGTCTGGCTGCACGTATCTACGCTGATGCCTACGGCGCGAATGAAGAGTTCTACAGCTTCTATCGCAGCCTGCAGGCATACCAGAACACCTTCTCAAGCAAGGACGACATCATGGTGATCGATGCCAATAGTGACTTCCTGCGATTCCTCAAGGATCCCCAAGGCGGTCGCTGAGGGTCATTGCCCTGAGCTAAAACCGGAATACCTCGGTATTCCGGTTTTTTTGTGCCCGCCAACAGTGTAAAATTCTGCCGGTTTTGGTTCGGGTTTTTTCTCCTGCTCCCGAATTCGCCTTAAATCCTGTGCATTCCCGCCAACCTTGATTGCTGCGGGGCAGAACGGACAACGGAATCTCATGACAGTATCTGATCGCTGGTTACTGCCGGATGGTGTGGAAGACATTCTCCCGCCTCTTGCAGGACAGATTGAATCCCTGCGCCGGGACGTAATGGACACTTGCCAGCGCTGGGGGTACCAGCTGGTAATCCCACCGCTGATTGAATACCTGGAATCCCTGTTTACCGGAACCGGCCACGATCTTGAACTGCAGACGTTCAAGCTGACCGATCAACTGACCGGGAGGATGATGGGCGTTCGCGCGGATATGACCCCTCAAGCGGCCAGGATTGATGCCCATACCCTGGGGCAGGAAGGCATTACCCGGTTATGTTACGCCGGTCATGTCCTGCATACCCGTCCACGGCACATGCTCACGGGCCGTACCCCGATCCAGGCCGGTTGTGAGCTGTTTGGCAGTGCTTCTGAAGCCGCGGATATGGAAGTGATCAGCCTGATGCTGGAGACCCTTCGGGTGTCCGGCCTGCCCAGGGTGCACCTGGATCTGGCCCATGTGGCAATCTATGAGACGCTGATGGGGGAAGCCAGCTTCGACCGGGATACTGAAGCGGCCATCTTCGATGCCATGGCTCGCAAGTCCGTCCCTGAGCTGGATGAGTTGCTTGGTTCCTGTGATCCCCTTTCTGCGGGTGGTCGCCTGCGTCAACTGGCCCGGGTCAGTGGTGGTGCGGAAGCGCTGCAGGAAGCCAGAAAGATTCTTGAAGGCGCGCCGGAGGCATTGCTGGGAGCCCTTGATCAACTGGGGCGCGTGGCGGACATGTTGACCCGGGACTTTCCGGAAATCAGTTTCGGATTCGATTTCTGTGAACTGCGCGGCTACAACTACCACACCGGTCTGGTGTTTGCCGCCTACGCGCCGGGACATGGCGACGCGGTTGCCAAGGGTGGCCGCTATGATGCGATTGGCAGTGACTTCGGCCGCGCCAGACCAGCGACCGGGTTTAGCCTGGATGTGCGTGCCCTGGTCTCGCTTGGTGAGCGTGTGGTGCGCCGGCCCGGGGCCGTTTGGGCGCCGGCCGATGTCGACCCTGCGCTGGAAGGGGTGATTGCCGGGTTACGGCTGACGGAAGTGGTGGTCAGGGCGTTGCCTGAAGAGTCGGGTGCTGATCCGGCTGCAAAGGGTTGTGACAGAATTTTGGTAAAGCGTGACGGCCAGTGGGTCGTGGATCAACTGAGCTGAATTGAGAGAACATCATGGGTAAAAATGTAGTTGTGCTGGGCACCCAGTGGGGTGATGAAGGCAAGGGCAAGATTGTTGATCTGCTGACGGACAAGGTGGCAGCCGTGGTTCGTTTCCAGGGCGGTCATAACGCCGGCCATACTCTGGTTATTGAAGGCAAGAAGACCGCGTTGCACCTGATCCCTTCCGGCATCCTTCGTCAGAACGTGCAGTGTCTGATCGGTAACGGCGTTGTATTGTCACCGGAAGCCCTCCTCAAGGAGGTGCGTGAGTTGGAAACCAACGGCGTGGCGGTGCGTGACCGTCTGCGTATCAGTCTGGCGTGCCCCATTATTCTTCGAACCCACGTCCGAATTGACCAGGCCCGCGAGCGTGCCAAGGGTAATGAGAAGATTGGGACTACAGGTCGTGGTATCGGGCCGGCGTACGAAGACAAAGTCTCCCGCCGTGGTGTACGTCTTGGGGATCTGTGCAATCCGGTCGCTTTCGAAGAGAAGCTGCGGGAAATTATGTCCTACCACAACTTCGTACTGACAGAGTATTTCAAGGAAGAGCCCGAAGATATTGATGCCGCGCTGGCCGAACTGAAACAGATGGGTGAGGAAATCCTGCCCATGGCCGCGGACGTCACCGATATCCTGCACGATTACCGCAAGCGTGGTGAGAATATCCTGTTTGAGGGTGCTCAGGGCTCTCTGTTGGACATCGATCTGGGTACCTACCCGTATGTGACCTCGTCCAACACCACGGCGGGCGGCACCGCAACGGGGTCCGGCTTTGGTCCGCTTTTCCTGGACTACGTGCTGGGCATCACCAAGGCCTATACCACCCGCGTGGGTTCCGGTCCTTTCCCGACCGAGCTGTTTGATGACATGGGGCAGCACCTGGCGGTGAAGGGCAACGAAATTGGTACCACCACCGGACGTTCCCGTCGTTGTGGCTGGTTCGATGCGGTGGCCCTGCGCCATGCTATCCAGATCAACAGCGTTTCCGGCATTTGCCTGACCAAGCTGGACGTGCTGGACGGCATGGACACGGTGAAGGTGTGCGTGGGTTACAAAACGCCACAGGGTGAGATTTTCCGTCCGCCCATTGGTTGTGACACATACAAAGACATTGAGCCGGTATACGCTGAGCTGCCGGGCTGGAAGGAGAGTACCTTTGGCCTGACCAGTCTGGAGCAGCTGCCGGAAAACGCGAAAGCGTATATCCGCTTCCTGGAAGAGCAGATAGAGGCGCCGATCGACATCATCTCAACCGGGCCTGATCGGGTGGAGACGGTGACGCTCCGTCATCCGTTTGGCGAGTAAGTTCTAGCCCACAAAAAAACCCGCTTTCGAGCGGGTTTTTTTGTGGGCGGAGCCGGTGAATCAGGGCTTGTTGGCAATGACCGTCGCGCGCTTTGGTCCGGGGTAGCCTTCGATGGTTTTGCTGTGGTCATCGGGATCGAGGAAGTCCACGAGGGAATTGAACCGCATCCAGTCGGTCTGGCGCTGTTCCTCAATGGTGGTCTCGGTGACATCCACCACTCGCGCGTCCCTGAATCCGGTACGGTCGAGCCATCGCATCAGGGTGTCACAGCTGGGCAGGAACCACACGTTACGCATCTGGCCGTAACGGTCCTCCGGCATCAGGCTGTAGCCTTCCGGGCCGTCCACAACCAGTGTTTCCAGCACCAGCTCACCGCCCCGGCGCAGAGTGTCCTTCAGTTCCAGCAGGTGATCCAGTGGCGAGCGGCGGTGATAGAGAACGCCCATGGAGAATGTGGTATCAAACGATTCCAGTTTGCCGGGAAGATCTTCCATGCGCACCGGTACAAGATCAACTGGCACATCCCCCAGGTATTTTTTTACGCTGAGGAACTGGAACAGGAATAGCAGCCCGGGGTCGATGCCGATCACCCGTGCGGCGCCTTCCCCCAGCATGCGCCAGCAGTGGTAACCTGAGCCGCAGCCCACATCGAGGATACGCCGTCCAGTCAGATCAGACAGGTAGGGCGACACCCGGTCCCATTTCCAGTCCGAGTGCCATTCAGTGTCGATGTAGGTGCCAAAGAAATCAAAGGGCCCCTTGCGCCAGGGCATGAGCCCTCTTAAGCCGGATTCCAGCTGTTCAAGCTGTGACTCGTTGAGCGACGTTTCCGCGCTCAGGGTAACGGCGGACGTGTCCAGTCTGGCTTGGGCGTCGGGAACGTCGGGAAGCTGTGCCAGTGCCGCCATCCAGCGGGCGATATCACCGTGAGGGTTGTCCTCGAACCGGCGCCGGAGTTGTAGGGTCAGCAGGTTGGACCAGCGCTCCTGACCCTCGTTATTCAGTTCGTTGAGGAGGGCCTGATAGCAGCCCTGCCAGTCAAAGGTTGCCATGGAAACTCCTCAGGCAGCGGATTTGATGGCCAGCATGGAGACAAAGTTGAAGCACTGGTACCAGACGATGACCTGGTCGAAGCCGGCCTGCTGTAGTCGCATGCGGTGATCGGTCAGACTTTCCGGAATCAGCACCTGCTCAATGGCGGAGCGCTTCTGGCTGATTTCCAGGTCGGAATAGCCGTTCGCCCGTTTGAACTCATGGTGCAGGCGGGTCTGGGTCTCCTGCTCTTCGGGTGACTCGAAGCGGATTTTTTCCGACAGGATCAGTACGCCTCCCGGGCGGGTGGCGGTCGCAATGCGTGCTAGCAGCGCCGCTCGATGCTCCGGTGGCACAAACTGCAGCGTAAAGTTGAGCGTGGTGACCGAGGCGTTACTGAGCTCGGTGTCCAGAATGTCGTCGCAACGCAGGCTGACGGGCAGGGAGCTGTCATCCAGGGCGATGTAGTGTTCACAACGTTCAATCATGGCTTGTGAGTTGTCGACGCCAACGAGGGTGCAGTCATCAAAGGGAATGCCGTGTCTCATTGCCAGGGTAGAGGCGCCGAGGGAACACCCAAGGTCGTAGCAATTGGAGCCGGCCTGCACATACTGTTCGGTGATCACCTCAATCATCGGGATGATGGTGGTGTACCCGGGAACCGAGCGACGAATCATGTCCGGGAATACCCGGGCTACCGAAGCATCAAAGCGAAAATCCTCGGGATTGCGTTCGGTGGCGAACAGTCGATCGGTTTCCTGCAGCGGTTGGCGGGGTTTGTTACTCATTGCCGGCGGTGTCCTCTGAAGGCTCCTGAGTAGGCGCCCGCTTGCATCTCACGCCCCGGTTCTTGTAGTCCACAACGATGCCACGGAAGTCCGGGTCCACGTCTGCTGCGATCGCCAGGTAGCCTTGTTCACAAACGGCATGCAGTTCAGAGGACTTCGGTGACATGCGGAACTCGTCCCCGGGAGTGACATGAATGGCCTGGAATTCGCCGACCGGCACATTGTCCTTGTTGTTGGAGTGATCAATCCGACCACTGACCTCAAGGACCACCACGGTGGCGATGGCCGTGCCGATGGCGGTAGCGATCAGACTTCGGACCGTGAACCTGGCCTCTTTCTCGCTCATCAGAAAATCTCCGGGTTAATGCGTCTGTCCGATCGTTTAGTACTGACCGGGAATATTGATGGGGGGTGCCTGCAAGGCGGCAAGCTGTTCCCGCATGGCCAATACCTGGTCTGACCAGAATCTGGGCTGGGTGAACCAGGGGAAGAACCTCGGAAACGCTGGGTCATCCCACCGTTTCGCCAACCAGGCGCAATGGGCTATTTGCCGGTAGCAGCGTAGGGGCTCTATCAGGTGGCGCTCGCGACGGTTGAAGTCGCGAAACATCTCATAACCTTCCAGTAGTTCGCCGAATTGCGCACTCCGTTCGGCATCGTCGCCATTGAGCAGCAACCAGAGGTCCTGGATGGCTGGACCGGTGCGGCAATCGTCCAGGTCGACGAATAGCATCTGTTCCTCGCGACACAGTATGTTGCCAGCATGGCAATCGCCGTGGAGTCTCAGGCTCTCACATTCGCCGGCGTCATCTATTCTGCGGGCACAGGCATCATACAGATCGGGAATCAGGCTGTCCCAGGCTGGGCGTAGGTCTGCCGGAATCCAGTCGCCGTCTATTAGGAGCTGATTCTTGCTGGTGATCCCCTCAAGAATATTGAACGCCGGGCGGTGCAGAAACGGTTTGCTGGCACCAACGTTGTGGAGCTGCCCCAGCCATTGGCCGAGCCGGTAAAGGGTATCCGTGACGCTGGTGTCAGGTGCCTGGCCACCACGCTGGGGAAAGACCGCAAAGTGGAATTCCTGCCATTGGCCCAGGGTATCACCAGAGGGCATCGCCATCGGTGCGACAACCGGGATATCCGCTGCAGCCAGCTCCGCAGTGAAGGTGTGTTCCTCGCGAATCTGGGCTTCGGACCAGCGTCCCGGGCGATAAAACTTGGCAATAATGGGTGCACTGTCTTCCACGCCGACCTGATAGACCCGGTTTTCGTAACTGTTCAGGGCAAACAGGCGGCCGTTTATGACGAAACCTGCGCTTTCCATGGCGTCCAGAATGGTATCGGGAGTCAGGGCGTCGTAAGGATGGCTTGAGGTTTCTGTCATAGGATCAGTATTAGCGCCTTGAGTCTTGTCTGGCCTGCATGTGGCTGAGGTGGTACCAGTTTTCATCCAGTTCCCATCGGACACGGTCAATGCCGGCGGCGTTCAGTATGATATCGCCTGCCCTGGCCTGGACCTGGGCGAGTTCACGCTCTGCCCGCTGCCAGTCCCGATGGTTGTCGCCCAGGTTCTGCATGCTCGGAAAAATGATCGTCAGTGCCTGGCGGGTGGGGATGTTGTGGGAACGCAGAGAACTCATGATAGCCGTGTTGCCTTCCACCCTCAGCACCCGGTGCTGGTAGGGGTAGTCCGCTACGACGGCGTCAGCTTTCAGGTTGTGGTTCAGGCTGATTACTTCAAACCCTCGCCAGCCGAGCCAGCCCACAAACAGGGCCGCAACCACCATGACCGTTAAAAACTGCTTCCTGTCCGACATCTCACACCTGCTTCCTGCATTAACGTGATCCCACAGTATAACGTTTCCCACGTGGTATCGTAATGCGAATACGGATGTGTCCGCAGGCTTTTTCGCGGTATCCGCGTTTTGCGATACAGTCCACTGACAGGCAGCAATGATACAGATAGCAACGATAAGGCAGGTGTGAATGGCGCAGCTGGAGAAACTCCAGGCAGATACGGTGGTGATCGGGGCCGGTGTTGTCGGGCTGGCTGTCGCCCGGGCTCTGGCAATGCAGGGCCGGGAGGTGCTGGTGCTGGAGGCGGGCGATCATTTTGGTGAGGGGATTTCTTCCCGCAACAGCGAAGTTATCCACGCGGGCATCTATTACCCACAGGGTTCCCTGAAAGCGCGCCTTTGCGTACAGGGGCGTGATCAGCTCTATGAATACTGTCGGAGGCGTCACATTGGCCACCGCAAAACCGGCAAATGGATTGTAGCGACCCATCCGGAACAGGTCACTGAACTGGAAGAGATTCAGGTACGGGCGAGGCTGAATGGCGTGGCCCTGGAGCTAAATGATGCGGATGCCATGAAAGCCTGTCTGCCAGAAGTCTCCGCCTGTGCGGCCCTGTATTCGCCGGAAACCGGCATAATCGATAGCCACGGCCTTATGGTGGCGCTGTTAGCGGACCTGGAGCACGCTGGCGGGCAACTGGTGAAACGTGCACCGGTGGAGGCTGTCTGGTCCGATGATGGCGGACATCACCTTACTGTGGGTGGCCAGTTGCCCTGCGAGCTGTTCGCCCGTCAGGTGGTTAATGCTGCTGGTCTGGGGGCCGTGCCTTTGGCCAGAATCTGGCAGGGACTGCCTGCGTCCGCTCGGCCCGAGCAGTGGTTCGCGCGTGGCGTGTATTTCAGCTACAGCGGTCGCCATCCCTTCCGCAGCCTGATCTACCCGGTGCCGGAGCCTGGCGGCCTCGGGGTGCATCTCACCCTCGACCTTGCCGGGCAGGCTCGTTTCGGACCGGACGTCGAATGGATTACGGAGGAGGATTACACGATCAATCTTGATCGGGTGGGCGCGTTCATCGACGGAATCAGGCAATGGTGGCCGGAACTGGACGTTGACCGTTTACAGCCTGCCTATGCCGGCATTCGACCCAAACTGGCAGGGCCTGACGGTGGGTTTGCGGATTTTCGCATCGACGGGCCAGAGGCGCATGGTCTGCCTGGGCTGGTAAATCTGTTCGGGATTGAGTCACCGGGCCTGACGTCCTGTCTGGCCATTGCCGATCATGTCGCTGCCAGGCTTTAGCCGGGTGTCCGGGCCAGTGCCCAAACCTGCACATCTTCGGCGCCAGCGTCCATCAGTGCCGTCGCCAGCATTCTGGCGGTGGCGCCGGTGGTGACTACGTCATCCACCAGGGCTATCCGTGCTGGTACTGCACCATAGACCTCGAACATGCCACGCAGGTTGTGCAACCGTGCTTCGCGGCCAAGCTCCCTCTGTGGCCTGGCGTGCCGGAGTCGTCTGATCCGGGTGGCAGACCAGGGCACGTTCAGTGCCAGGGATAGCTGCTCCGCAATATCTTCTGCCTGGTTAAATCCCCGTTGGCGCCTGCGCTTACGGTGCATCGGGGCGGGGACGATCAGCTCTGGCTTAAGCTCGGGGCTGGACTGGAAATGCCTGGACAGATGCTCCGCCAGACCCGCCATCAGCGGTCGTGCATATTGCCTCTGGCCGTTGTATTTGTATCGACCAATCATGCCGTCGACCGGGTATTGGTATCGCCAGGGCGCGATGGTCTGGCTGAAAGGCGGCGGCATGGACAGGCATTCGCCGCAGCTAAGTGTGTCAGAGCGGAAGGCCAGGGGGAGGGCGCAACGTTGGCAATGCCAGCGGTTGACCGGTAAGTCCTCGTGGCAGCCTTGGCATAAGCCGTTGATTGCCTTGTGGTCCAGGCAGGCGACACAGCTTCCTGCTGTTTTCTCGCTGTTAACCTTTAGTTCTATCAAGGTTGACAGGAATCTCAGTCCCTTTATCATTCGTCTATCCGTAAACCAGTAACCCTATTAAGGTTAACAGGGCCCTATTATGACCGCTACAACTCCCCGTCACGACTGGACACTTCAGGAAGCCCGCGAACTGTTCCAGCTTCCGTTCAATGACTTGCTGTTCCGCGCCCAGAGTGTTCACCGGGAATTCTTTGATCCCAACGAAGTCCAGGTCAGCACGCTGTTGTCGATCAAGACCGGCGCCTGCCCGGAGGATTGTAAATATTGTCCCCAGAGCGGTCATTACAACACCGGCCTCGAGAAAGAAAAACTGCTGGAAATTGAGAAGGTGGTCGCAGAAGCTCAGGCGGCCCGTGAGAAAGGGGCTTCCCGTTTCTGTATGGGGGCCGCGTGGCGGAGCCCCACCAAGAAGGACATGCCGTACGTTCTGGATATGGTGCGTCAGGTGAAGTCCCTGGGGCTGGAAACCTGCATGACCCTGGGTATGCTTCAGGAAGACCAGGCAAAAGAGCTGGCCGATGCGGGGCTGGATTATTACAACCACAACCTCGACACGTCCGAGAAGTATTACAGCCATATCATCACCACCCGCACCTATCAGGATCGTCTCGATACCCTCGACAACGTCCGCAAGGCCGGCATGAAGGTCTGTTGTGGCGGGATCATGGGGATGGGTGAAGACGAGGACGACCGTGTTGGCCTGCTGGTCCAGCTGGCGAATCTGCCCCACCACCCCGAGAGCGTGCCGGTCAATATGCTGGTGAAGGTGAAGGGCACGCCCATGGAGGACGTGGAAGATCTGGATCCGTTTGATTTCGTCCGTATTATTGCCGTGGCCCGCATTATGATGCCGGAATCCCACGTACGCCTGTCCGCCGGTCGGGAAAACATGAATGAGCAGATGCAGGCACTGTGTTTCATGGCCGGTGCCAACTCCATTTTCTATGGCGAGAAGCTGCTGACGACTGCCAATCCGGAAGCTGATGCTGACATGGCGCTGTTCCGCCGTCTGGGAATCCGTCCTGAGCAGCGGGAGCAGTGTGCGACCGAGGAACAGGAAGAAGAATCGATTGCCGAGGCGGTCGAGTACGAGGCAACCCGCCACATGTTCTACGACGCCACCCGGGAATCCGCATAACCGACAGACACCGCCATCAACTCCCAGGAATTGACCAGTGCGAGACTTCGCGGCAGAACTTGAACAGCGTAAACAGTCCGGCCTGTACCGAACCCGCCGACTGATTTCCGGCCCCCAGCAGCCGTCTCTGACCTCCGATGGTCAGAGTCTGCTGTCGTTCTGCAGTAACGATTACCTCGGCCTCGCCAATCATCCCGCGAACATCGAAGCGCTTGTTAATGCCCTGCCGGAGACCGGTCTGGGTGGCGCGGCGTCGCACCTGATTTGTGGCCATCACGATGCTCACCACCGTTTGGAGGAGCGTCTGGCAGCCTTTACCCGGCGCAGTGCCGCACTGTTCTTCTCCACCGGTTATATGGCCAATTTGGGGGCGATCTCTGCCCTTGCCGGACGGGGAGATACGATCTTCTCCGATCGCCTCAATCACGCGTCCATTATTGATGGCTGTATTCTCAGCCGAGCCAAAGTTCGTCGCTATCCTCACAGCGATATGGTAGCGCTGGAGCGGATGCTGGCAGACACGTCGGGCCACAAACTGGTGGTCACCGACGGGGTGTTCAGCATGGATGGTGATATCGCACCGCTCAGGGAGCTGGCTGCATTGTGCAAGACCCATGACGCCTTGCTGGTGGTGGACGATGCCCATGGTGTAGGCGTGCTGGGTCCCCAGGGGCGTGGCAGCGTGGCGGAACTTGGGTTGTCCGAAGACGATGTGCCGGTGTTAATCGGTACCCTGGGTAAGGCAGTGGGGACCAGTGGCGCTTTCGTGGCCGGGCCGCGGGTACTGATGGATTACCTGGTCCAGAAAGCCCGGACTTACATCTACACCACCGCGATGCCGCCGGCGATTGCCGAAGCAACGGTAGCCAGTCTCGACCTGATTGAGCGGGATGATGAGCGGCGGGAGCACCTGCGGGAATTGATCGAGCGTTTCCGGCGCGGGGCCAGCGAACTTGGGTATCAGCTGATGCCTTCCGACACACCGATCCAGCCAATCATGGTGGGTGATAACTGGTCTGCGCTGGCCTTGAGTAAGGCGTTGGAAAAGCGGGGATTACTGGTGACAGCCATTCGACCGCCGACGGTTCCCGAAGGGGAGGCGCGACTGCGGGTGACCCTGAGTGCGTCCCATGCCCTGTCTGATGTAGATCGCTTGCTAAAGGGCTTGTCTGATTGCCGGGCTCTGTCGGGCATTGTGGTGGAAAAGTCTGCATGATCAGCGGAAGCGTTGGCCGGTTGGTGGTCGTCGGTGGCTGGGGGGTACGAAGTGAGATGTTGTCCGACCTCTATGACAGCTGGCCAGGGGAAGTGACACCGGTCAGCCTGGACGACGAACTGATGACTGGATGTGATTCGGTCAGGGCGGTTGCAGACGAACTGCTTGGTCGTTTCCCGATGCCGGCGGTATGGATGGGGTGGTCCCTGGGGGCGCAAGTTGCCATGGCGGCGGCCGCTCGCCACACCGGTGCTGTCACTTCTGTGATCACTGTCGGAGGATTTCCCCGATTCACCGAAACAGTGGGGTGGCTTACTGGTATGCCACAAGGTGATTTTGAGGCGTTTGCCAGAGGTGTCAGCAGGGATCCAGCCCGCTACTGGATGCATTTTCTGTTACTGATGATCAATGGCGATGCCCGGGAACGGCAGGCTCGAAACGGGCTGAAATTCTGGTTGGAGCAGGGGCCCCCGGTATCCAGTGAGAATCTCGTGAAGGGATTGGACTGGCTCAGGCGAGAGGATTACAGGTCGCTATGGGGCAATTTCGGGGTGCCAGCGTTGCATCTCATGGGTGAGAAGGATGTTGTCGTCAGGCCTTGGCGTGAGTGGTCTGGCCTGTCCGTACGAAGCCGCGCCGGGGTTATACCAGGAATGGCCCACTGGCCCACGGGAGAGGCCGCCAATGAGTGCCAGCAAGTTATAGCGGAGTTCCTGGTGGGAGAGCGTGAGGTGGGTCAATGGATGTCCTGATGCGTTCACCCGGCGAGGCCCAGCGCAACGACCAACCGCGAAGGCAGGACATCGCCCGGGATTTTGGCGTGGCGTCTGAAACCTACGAGTCCGCGTCGCGGCTTCAGCGCTACATGGGTAATATAATGCTGGATCGGCTTGGCCACTGGCGGACAGGGAAGGATGAACCAGAGATTCTCGACCTGGGCTGTGGTACCGGTTGGTATACGCGCAAATTACGGCAGGCTTATCCCGAGGCTCATGTCACCGGTGTTGATCTGTCTCCGGGGATGATTGGCCACGCCAGGTCCAACAGTTCTGCTGCCATTGATTGGCTGGTGGCAGACGCGGGGTGCTTGCCGCTTGCTGACAACAGCGTCGATATCGTCTTCAGCAATCTGATGGTTCAGTGGTGTGAGCGTCCCCTTTCGGTTCTGGCGGAGTGCAGGCGTTTGTTGCGCCCCGGCGGTGTACTGGTTTGCTCAACGTTGCTGGACGGCACGCTGAGAGAACTGGAACAGGCTTGGGCGAAGGCTGACCCGGGGCGTCGGCATGTAAATCGGTTTGAAGCCGCATCCACCATCAAGCGAATTGTGGATGAAGTACTGCCTGGTGGAGAAATCACAACAGGCACCGTGACACTGGACTATCCGTCACCCCTGGCGCTGACCCGAGAACTGAAGTCCCTGGGCGCGGGTTATAAAGGGCAGGACCGTCGTCGCACGGTGACCGCTCCGGGTCGTGTCCGCGCGATGTGTGCGAATTACCCACGAACCCGGGAAGACAACGTTCTTGCGTCCTATCAGGCGTGCTGGATTATCTATCACTCCCTCTCTCTTGACTGCTGAACAGGTTGCACATGGCCAGGAAAAGCTATTTTGTCACAGGCACAGACACCGAAGTGGGTAAGACCATCGTATCGTCCGCCATTCTGGAAGCCGCCAGGGTGATGGGCAAGCGGACCATTGGCATGAAACCGGTGGCGTCCGGCTGCGATCGGACACCGGAAGGGCTCCGGAACGAAGACGCGCTGATGCTGCAGGCTGCGATGACGGAATCTTTAGCCTATGACCGAATCAATCCGGTGACCCTGGAGCCGGCCATTGCGCCCCATGTGGCGGCAGAACAGGCCGGTCGTCAGCTGACCGCACAACGACTGGTTGGCTTTTGCCGGGGCCTGCAGATGCAGCCGGCGGACCTGATGCTGATTGAAGGCGCGGGAGGTTGGCGGGTTCCCCTCAATGACAGGGAAACCTATTCGGAAGTCCCGAAGGAGCTGGGGGCGGGGGTTATCCTGGTGGTGCCGCTGAAGCTGGGGTGTATTAACCATGCCCTGCTGAGCGCTGAAGCCATTCGTAACGATGGCCTGACTCTGGCGGGTTGGGTGGCAAACCGCCCGGAACAGGAGGCAATGAGTTGTGAACAGGAAACCCTGAATTACCTCTTGATGCATCTTGGCGCGCCTTGCCTCGGGGTTCTGCCCTGGCTTCAGAAGCCGAATCCCCGGGAGCTGGCGGCATATCTTAACATTGATGTGCTGTTTGAAAATTGATCAGCTTTATGGCCTACTAAGCTGAATCCGGGGCATCAGGTATTGCAGTCATGATCAACAACACGCTGGGTATTGGTATTCAGGGCATTCAGGAAGGTATGGCGGGCATGGAGAATGCAGCCCGGAAGATTGCCCGTGGCGGTGTTGATGGCCCTCAGGGCACTGCGGATGGTGCTGGCTCCCTGGTGGAGCCCATGGTCCAGCTGAATCTGTATGAACGCAGTGTTGAAGCATCCGCGCAGGTTGTCAAAACCGCAGATGAGACTCTCGGGACGCTGCTGGATATCATGGCCTGAATACGGTTCCCTTCCAAAAACTGAACCGAACCCTTCGAAAGAATTCGTTACTTTTCTGCGCATTTCTTCCCACTCCGTAATGGCCTGATTGGACAAACTTTTCTCCTCAGAATGGCGCTGTATCCGCGCTGTTCCAGTCTTTCCTGGCCACAAAATGCAACACAAATTTCCAGTCGGGCTATTGACAATTCTGTGCCTCTAAACGTATGTTTCAAACAAGTGTTTAATTAAGGCTGTGCTGCGATAGCATCACGGTGTCTGAGCAAACCCCAAGGCCAAGTACTGCAACCTGGGTTGCAGATGTGACCGAAAACCTGAGGTGGATTACATGCCTGAATACAAAGCGCCCCTGCGTGACATCAAATTCGTAATGAACGAGCTGCTGGACAGCGAGCAGCACTACGCCAAGCTGGAAGGTGCCGAGGATGCAACTCCGGATATGGTGGACGCCATTATCGGGGAAGGTGCCAAGTTCTGTGA
>JAKLLS010000040.1 GCA_022014155.1 Marinobacter sp.
GCTCTGGCTCTGGCTCTGGCTCTGGCTCTGGCTCTGGCTCTGGCTCTGGCTCTGCGACATTATTCGCCACTACGAGGGGTTCTGCCATACCATTCCCGACAACATCTTCAACAGATGAGGGGATCTCGGGATTCTCAGGCCCAATTGTGATGCTCTTGCGCACGCGCTCGGGCTGGATAGCAGCTTGCTTATCCTGATTTACAGACTCTTCGTATTGCTGCGCCACAATCCACCAGGAACCACCAAGAAGCAACAACGCCAGCGCGGGCCAGCGAAAATTAAGCAGTGGCTTCAAACTCATTGCTGGCCTGGTTCTGGAAGCCGGAGTAATGTCCAGCCAGACCGCAGGAGTTATCCTCTGCAGGCGCGAAAAGCTACCCAGACTGAGCTGATGAATCTGTCTTACCCTGGCGGGACTTAGCAGGTCCTCCACCCGGCCACCGGCTCGATGCACACGGGGCTCCAGATACGCCCGGATTTCCTCCTCCGTCAGGGGACGCAAGTGCACCTGATGGATGCCCGCAGAACTCTCTCCGAGCTTCAGCATGCTGATCAGGTCGTTCTCACCACTGAACACAGGCACTGCCGCTGAGGCCCTATCAGCAGCCAGAAACGCTGACAACAAGAGCTGCAACAGATCGGGGGAGGCGCGATCAGCGTCATCAATCAACAGCACCATACGCTGCCCCTTGCGCACCCGGGTTTCAGACCAGCGAAAAAACCCGTAAACGGCGTCACGGGAGCTCTCAGAAGGCTCAAGGCTTTTATGGGCAATCGATAGTAGCCCGCGAGCCAGCGCATGGGCACTTGTCAGAGCTGCAGCAGGCAGCCGGTGAAAATCCAGGCGAGATGATTCGCTGCGAACCAGTTCAGCCAGCACCCGGGTTTTTCCCGCACCCGCCGCGCCAGTCAGCAGCATGGCCATATCTCCGAATCCACACAGATGGCGGAGGGTTTCCAGGGCGTGGTGGCGCATGGCATCCGGAAAAAAAGGAGTTTCCATTTCCACTGGATTGGCTCTCAGGCCATAACGCTCCTGAAGCCTCGGAAACAGGCCTCCTCCTTCCAGGCTGTTCAATCCTGAATCGTTCACAATCGTTCCCTGTCGCGCTCAGTTCACATGGAATGCATCAATCAGGCGTTCCCTGACAGAAAGCCCCAAGGGTCGCAGCCAGGTTCTCCGGGCTCGCATCTGCCGTGACAAAAGCATCCCCCAGAGCCCTGAGCAAGACCAGGCGCAGGGCTCCGTCAATATTCTTTTTATCGACCGCCATCAAATCCATGAAGTGATCCGGGGTCATCTCCACAGGAGGCGACAGGGGCAGTCCAGCCTTGGCAACAAGTTCGCGGGTGCGGGCCAGGTCTTCTCCGGAAATCATCCCCTCCCTTACTGACAGGTCAGCAGCCATGACCATGCCTGTACCAACAGCCTCTCCATGCAACCAATTACCATACCCGGCAAACGTCTCAATAGCATGACCAAAGGTGTGCCCAAGATTGAGAATGGCTCGAAGCCCTCCTTCCCGTTCATCCTGGGCAACCACGTCCGCCTTACAGGCACACGACCGGAATATAGCCTCGATCAGCGAGCCCGGAGACAACGCTTTCAAGCGGTCCATTTCCAATTCCAGCCACGCCAGAAATTCGGTATCCCGGATCAATCCGTACTTGATCACCTCCGCCAGGCCGGCAGAAACCTCCCTCGGCGGCAAGGTTCTCAGTGAATTCGTGTCAATCAGGACAACTTCCGGCTGATGGAAAGCGCCGATCATATTCTTACCCAATGGGTGGTTGATACCGGTTTTTCCACCCACCGAGGAGTCCACCTGCGATAGCAGCGTGGTTGGAATCTGGACAAAGGGCACGCCACGCTGGTAGCTGGCAGCTGCAAACCCCGTCATATCGCCAACCACGCCTCCCCCGAGGGCAACCAGGGTGGTCTTGCGAGTATGGCGCTTTTCCAACAAGGCGTCGAAAACGAGATTCAGTGTTTGCCAATCCTTATATTCTTCGCCATCCGGAAGTACCACCGAATCAACAGCCTTGCCCGGAAAACAGGCTTTGGCCTGCTCCAGGTACAAGGGAGCAACAGTTTCATTGGTCACAATCATGACCTGACTGCCCGCGACATATGGTGTCAGATCCATGCTGCCCAGCAGTCCATCTCCAATAAAAATGGGATAACTGCGGTCACCCAGATCAACCTGCAACTCCCTAACGGTGTTAGGCATGATTTCGACCTTCCTTTCTCACTTGTCGACGATGACGCGGGGTTTTCGGATTCACTCGATTGACCAACTGACGCACCACCAGCCTCGGGCTCTTCCGGTCGGTGTGCATGACAATATCAGCCAACTTTGTATAGACAGGATCCCTCAGGGCAAACAGTTTTCGCAAGACGGCCTCGGGATCATCGTTCTGCAAAAGCGGACGATTCCGGTCCCGCCGTGTCCGTTCAACCTGCTGGTCGATAGAGGTTTTAAGATAAATCACGGTGGCATCTCGCTTGAGGAGTTCGTGATTTTCCGGTTTCATAACGGCACCGCCACCTGTGGCAAGAACTGTCTCACATTGTTCTGACAACTCCGCCAACATGGCCGTTTCGCGCTGCCGAAACCCCTCTTCCCCCTCGACATCAAAGATCCAGGGAATATTGGCACCACAGCGTTCTTCAATAATTCTGTCTGAATCCAGAAAACGATAGCCCAGCTCTCTGGCAAGCATGCGACCAATGGTGCTTTTGCCCGCGCCCATGGGGCCAACCAGGACAATTCGTTTTGGCAATGACATAACATCAGCTCATAGACGTTCTGGCGGGTGAGAATAGCACAGGGCGCCGAAATCCATAAGTTTCGAAAACGGAGTGCACAAAAAAGCCGCCGGTGTGAGGCGGCGGCTTTTATTGCCAGAGAGCTTACTGAATCAGGTCACTCTTGATGATTTTCGGAGTGATAAAGATCAGCAGTTCACTGCGCTCATCGATACGCTCCGTTCGCTTGAACAGGCGCCCAAGGTACGGGATATCACCAAGGAACGGTGTTTTGATGGTCTGTGTTGCTACTTCAGACTGGAAGATACCACCTAGCACAACCGTCTCTCCGTTACCCACTAACACTTGGGTCGTCACTTCGTTGGTATTGATTGCTGGGATACCACCTGGTGTTGTTTCGCCACGGGAATCCTGATTAACCACCAGATCCATGATGATCTTGTCGTCCGGCGTAATCTGCGGCGTCACTTCCAAGGACAGTGCGGCTTCCTTGAAGGATGTAGAGGTTGCACCACTGGAAGACGCCTCCTGGTAGGGAATCTCCTCACCAGACTTGATCTTCGCCGTCTGTCGATCGGCAGTCACCACTCGAGGCTGGGAAACCACTTCCGCCTTGCCGTCACTTTCGAACGCAGACAGTTCCAGATCAACCAGGAAGTCGGTACCAATGTAACCGAAAGCAACAGATGATGCACCAGTCCGTGTCACACCAAGATCTACGCTTAGGTCAGAAGGCACAGTCAAGTCAGCCCCGCTGGTGGAGATTCCGCCCAACGAACTTTGAGAGCCGCCAATAACAAAATTGTCGCTCCCCCCATCAGCAGTTCCACGGCCTTGCAAACCCCACCGAATCCCCAAATCTTCAGCCACATTACTCTGAGCCCGAACAATCCGCGCCTCAATGGATACCTGGCGAACCGCCACATCCCATGTGGAAACCAATTGGCGAATTTCTTCCAGCTTCTCCGTAGTTTCGCGGACGCTGATAGTGTTGGTCCTGGCGTCAGAAGAAACAAAACCTCGGGAGGAAATCAACTCTTCGTCCGCCTGGACCAAAGCAACGATGTCTGCCGCCTTGGCATAATTGACCTGAATAATATCAAGCCGCACCGGAGCCAGCTCGGCAATCTGTTTGTTGGTTTCCAGCTCCAACTTCTCTCTGGCCGCAATTTCGTCGGCTGGAGCAACCAGAAGGACGTTGCCGATCTGGCGTTTGTCGAGCCCCTTGGTCTTGAGAATCAGGTCCAGGGCTTGATCCCAGGGGACATTCTGCAAACGCAGCGTGATACTTCCGCTCACGGTGTCACTGGCCACAAGGTTGAGGCCAGTAAAGTCAGCAATCAACTGCAGGACTGATCGCACTTCAATATCCTGGAAGTTGAGCGACAGCTTGTCTCCCGTGTACGGAAACTTTTCTTCGCGGCGTTCTTCAGCTTCCTGCTCACTCAGACGCTCCACACTCACCGTAAACTGGGAACCGGATTGATAGGCGATGTAGTCGTAGTGGCCCTCCGGACGAATCTCGACAACCGCATTACCACCCTCGGTATAGGTGTCCACTCGGGTAACCGGAGTGGCGAAATCAGTCACATCCAGACGACGCCGGAGGTTCTCGGGAACCGTCATGCCATCCATTGTGAGACGAATCTTGCCGCCAAATTCAGAGAGATCAACAGGTGCACTGGCACGCCCGAGGTCGACAATCACTTGCCCCTCCCCATCTTTACCGCGGCGGAAATCCACTCCCGCCAGCACCCCGTCACGGGAGGAGGATGACAACGAGGAGGTCGCAGCCGGAGCTGCCGAACCGCCACTGGAGGCCGTGGCAGTGGCACCACCTCCGTCACCAATAGTCATGACCAGAGAGTTACCCTGACGAACCGTGTCGTAGGGAGCCAACTCCACCAGATTGAAAATCAGGCGAGTGCGATCCTTGGTTTCCACCACTGTCATGCTCTGGGCATTTCCAGAACCGAGCGACAGGCTTCGGCTGTCCAGCCCGCTGGTAGTATCTTTCAGGTCAACCGCAATCCGGGCCGGCCGTTCGATGGTATAACCCGTAGGTTCGGGTGGCTGACCATCGAATGTCATCGTTACTTCAAGCTGGTCGCCAGGTAACGATGAAAACGACACGTCTTCCAGCGTGACCGCATTGGCCAGGCCGGACAACAACCCAAAAGCAATCACGCCGACGTATACATTGAGTTTTCTGAACATCGCTAGCCTCGACCCCAAACTTTTTTGTTCATGCATGGTTCTTTCTGTATTCATAATGCCGCGCCTTAGCCTTCGTCTTCATCAAGGGACAGGGAACGAGGACGCTCAACCCATCCACCCCGGCCATTGGGAACGATTTCAATCAGTTCAACACGGGTTTGACTGATTCCGACAATTCTGCCGTAATTCTGCCCCATGTAGTTTCCGGTACGGACCCTGTGCACACCACCCTCGTTATCACGAATCAACGCGAAAAGGCCGCCGGACGCATCCGTCAGGGTACCGACCATATTCAGACTTTTGAGGCCAAAGTTCTCCAACACCTCACGTGGGCGATCAAGATCCGGCTCGACATTACTCACCGGCTCGTCATCCACCATCGTCAACTGAACGTCAATGGGGGGCTCAAATGGCGCCCGCCTGTCCGCAGCCGAGTAACTGAATGCTTCGTATGCCTTGAATTCCGGCAAAGGCTCAACGTGGCCTCTTGGCTTGGCTCTGGTATCAGCCATGAATTTATCAAGATCAGAGAAACCGTTTCCCTGGGAACAAGCCGTCAAAACGGATACCAGACAAATACCCAGCCAGGCTTTTCCCGCATGCTGTCCTGCCATGCTTATTCTCCAGCCCGGTAGCGGTAGGTACGGGCAACAACCTGCATATCAAGCCGCTCACCGTCACCGCCAGTTGGTTTAATGGTTAAATCGTGCAGCGTCACAATCCGCGGCAAGCTGGCCACACTACTGACGAACGTCGCCAGCTCGTGGTAGGAGCCCGAGACACGGATATTAATCGGCAGCTCCGAATAGAAGTCGCGACGCTGTTCGGGTTGGAGCTTGACCTCCTGCAAGGCTAGGCCGCTGCCCAGAGCCGTATTGGTGATATCCTCCAGCAAGCCCGGCACTTCGGTCTCACTGGGCAGCTGTCGCACCAACGCCCCGAACGTTTCTTCCATTTCTTCCATCTGCGCCCTGAAGACATCAAGGTTCGCCACCTGGTAGGCCTTGTCTTCGTATTTCTTCCTTAATTCCTGCTCGGTACGCTCAACACGTTCCAGCTGCCCATACTGATCCTTGATGAAGAACCAGTAGCCACCGCCCAGTATCAGGCCAAAGACAATCAGGACAACGATGGCTTTTACCGGTGCCGGCCAGATACCCGCGTTGTTGACATCAAGATCGTTGATATCAAATTCGTTAAGACTTTTGAGTGAGTCCGCGAGGCTCATTACTTATCCTCCCCTTCGGGCTCTGGAGTTTGTTGCTTAACCGACAGGTTAAACTGACTGTAACCAGCTCGACGATTGTCAGCCGCCGACACATTGGAAAGGTTCGGCTCCGTAAACCAGTCAGACTCATCAAAGCGCCTCATCAGGGTAGAAATCCGACTGTTGGATTCGGCCATGCCAACGATATCAACCCGATCCCCGGTTTTCTTGAGGTCGGTATAGAAGAGCCCGTCCGGCAACGTCCGCACTAGTTCATCAAATGCTCTTACAATGACCGGCCGCTTGCCCTGAAGATCCTGGATAACCTGCATGCGCGATAGCAGTTCGTCGCGCTTGCGCTTCAGGTTCTCAATTTCCTTGATTTGCTTATCCAGTTCCTTGGTCGCGGTTTCGATGTAGGCGTTGCGTGATTGCTGGTATGCAATCCGGTTGTCCATGTCCGTTTTCCAGAGAAACGCCATGCCCGCAGCCACAATGGCGGCACCCAGTATCATCACGACAAACTGTTTCTGTTTTTCGGCCCGAAGCTCTTCACGCCATGGCCTGAGGTTAATCTTTGCCATCAGTCAAAGCTCCTCATCGCCAGCCCACACGCAATCATCAAAGAGGGTGCATCACTGCCAAGTGCTGACGCATTCACCCTGGAGCCTACGGACATATCGGAAAATGGATTGGCAACCAGAGTCGGTGTTCCCGTTTTCTCTTCGACCATTTCTGTCAGACCCTGTATCGATGCGGTACCACCGGCCAGAATCACGTAGTCCACCGCATTGTACTGACTTGCGCCAAAGAAGAACTGGAGAGCTCTCGCGACTTGCTGCACGACGGCCTCCCGGAACGGGGTCAGGACTTCGGATTCGTAGTCATCCGGCAAGCCACCCTGCTTTTTTGCCAGCCCGGCTTCTTCCACGGACAGACCATAGCGACGCTGAATTTCTTCTGTCAGCTGCTTACCGCCAAAAATCTGTTCACGGGTATAGACCGTCCTACCTTCAGCGAGGACACTGAGCGTGGTCATGGTGGCACCGATATCGACGATGGCCACAACCAGCTCCTCTCCCTGCGAGTCAAGCTGGGGCTCGATCAGTGTGTAGGCCCGTTCAAGGGCGTAGGCCTCGACGTCCACCACTTTTGTGGTCAGTGACGCAATTTCCAATGCATCCTCACGGATGTCCACGTTTTCCTTACGGCACGCCGCCAGGAGCACATCGACCTGATCAGGATTGGTTTCTGAGGGGCCCTGCACCTCGAAGTCTATAGCAACTTCGTCCAGAGGGTACGGGATATACTGATCCGCCTCCAAGGTGATCTGATCTTCCATTTCAAACTCATTAAGGCCGCCATCCATCTGGATGACCTTGGTTATGACGGCAGAGCCCGAAACGGCGACAGCGACCTGCTTCACGCCGGTACGTGATTTGGAAGCGACGCGTTTGAGAACTTCGCCGACCGCTTCCACATCTGTGATGTTTTTTTCGACAACAGCGTTAGCCGGTAAAGGCTCCACTGCATAACTTTCGACCCTGTAACGGTCACCGTTCTTTGAGAGCTCCAACAGCTTGACTGAACTCGAGCTGATGTCCACACCCACGACGGCACTGGATTTTTTTCCAAACAATCCGAACACGCGCTCACCCTATACCTGGTTAATGCACCGGGTTACGTAACTTATGTGTTTTTTATTTAAGAGAATTTCTTCAGTTTTCCGTCTACAATGCGAGTTCTTCTTAAATTGAGAGGCATTGCAACGGTGAAGCGACTCGTCCTTCCTAAAGCAATTTCTCAAATGATAGACCTATATCCAACAGTTGTCAGAAAAAAATGTCTCATTTATTGCGTACATCCCGCCTGTTTGCCTGGTTATTTGTCACCGGACTCAGTCTTTCGACAATCGTAGCGTCAGGTTTTTATCTCTACCTGCGCCCCGGGCTTCCTCCTGTGGATCAGCTTCTTGATATCAAGCTGCAGACACCGCTGAGAGTCTACAGCGCAGACAACAGATTAATAGCAGAATTCGGTGAAAAGAGAAGGGCACCGATCACAATCGAACAGATCCCTACAATTCAGTTACATGCCTTTATGGCAGCAGAAGACGCCCGTTTCTACGAGCACTTCGGGGTCGACTTCAAAGGCCTGCTGCGGGCTGCCATCGAACTGGTCTCCACAGGAGAGATCCAGTCAGGGGGCAGTACCATCACAATGCAGGTTGCAAAAAATTACTTTTTGTCACGCGATCGGACCTTTATCCGTAAGTTCAATGAGATACTTCTGGCACTTCAGATAGAACGTGAACTGAGCAAGGAACGCATCCTCGAACTCTACCTGAACAAGATTTATCTCGGTAATCGCGCTTATGGTATCGCGGCGGCTGCACAGGTGTACTACGACAAACCGGTCACCGATCTGTCACTGGCCCAGATGGCCATGCTTGCCGGCCTACCGAAAGCTCCGTCAGCCTACAACCCACTGGCCAATCCCGAGCGCGCGCACATTCGCCGCAACTGGATTCTCGGCCGCATGAGGGATTTGGGCTACATCACGGAAGACGCCTATGCACTTGCGGCCTCAGCCCCTCTGACCGCCAGTTATAACGCCGCCGACACCGAAGTGGACGCCGACTTTGTCGCCGAAATGGCCAGAACGGAAATGGTTCAGCGGTTCGGTGACAAGGCATACACCGATGGTTACAAGGTTACCTTGACCGTTGACAGCAAAAAGCAGCAACAAGCCACCCTCGCCCTGCGCAACGGCCTGGAGGCTTATGACCGGAGGCACGGCTTCCGGGGCCCGATCGGGCAGATCGACGAATCGGATCTCCAACCCGAAAACCTGGAAAACCTGATCGCAAACTATCCGAGGGTTGAAGCCCTGATTCCCGCAGTCGTAACTCAGATTAGCGATGAAAGTGGCGAAGTCGAACTGTTTGCCCGCACCCTCGGCAAAACCAGCATGCCATTTGAGAGCATGACCTGGGCCAGACGCTACAAAACAGAAAACCTGACCGGCCCGAAACCGGAGAGACCATCAGACGTTGTCGCCAAAGGCGACGTCATCTACGTCAAGCCTTCAGCAGACCCCGCTCTCGACGCCATGGATGGGGGCCCGCCGGCAACAGATGACAACAATGGGCTGATCAGAACCATTGACATCCGCAAGGTGGAGCTGGCTCAAGTCCCCCGGGCAGAGGGCGCACTGATATCCCTTGACGCAGATACCGGTGCTATTGAAGCGTTGGCGGGCGGCTATAGCTTCAGCCAGAGCAAGTATAACCGTGCCATGCAGGCGAAAAGGCAGCCTGGCTCCAATTTCAAGCCATTCCTTTATCTGGCCGCCATGGAAAGCGGCATGACGCCCGCCACAATATACAATGATGCCCCCATTGTCTTTGACGACGAGGCGCAGGGAACCTCATGGCGCCCGGAAAACTCCTCCGGACGGTTTGAAGGGCCCACCCGCCTACGGAAGGCACTTTACCAATCAAGAAACCTGGTATCCGTGCGCCTACTGCGTGACTTGGGCATCCAGGCTACACTGGACTACCTGGAACAACTGAAGATACCAACAGCAGACATGCAAAAAGACCTGTCCCTTTCCCTGGGCAGCGGACTCCTTACCCCAATGGAGGTAGCCAGGGGCTATGCAGTAATGGCCAACGGCGGCTACGACGTTCAGCCATTCCTCATTCAGAGCATCTCTGACGTTAACAACGAAGAAATCTTCAGCGCACCCGAGGTCGTCCTCTGCGACAAGAACTGCGAAGACATCGAACAGGAAACGGAGATCACGGAAGAAGAGCCTAGTCGTTCAGTAAGGATAGCCCGCCGATTGGCAGATGAACGGAGCGTCTACCTCATGCACTCCATCATGAAGGATGTCATTACAAGAGGAACCGGGCGCCGGGCCCTCGCACTGGGACGCAGCGACCTCGCAGGCAAAACCGGCACAACCAATGAACAGCGGGACACCTGGTTTTCCGGCTTCAACCATGACATCGCCACCACCACCTGGGTTGGCTTTGACCAACCTGCCCCCCTTGGCCGCCGCGAGTTTGGCGCCAGCACCGCCCTGCCAATCTGGATAGACTACATGGAGGTTGCCCTTGAAGGCACGGCCGCCTCTCATATGCCGCGCCCCAACGGCATCGTCAATGTCCGCATCGATCCGGAGACCGGCAAGCGCGCACACCCCGGTCAAGACGGCATATTCGAGCTGTTCAAGGAAGAGGATGCCCCACCTCCCCTGGACCCGCGAGACGAGTCCGGCAACGGCAGCAATGGCAACGGTGACGACCTGTCCCGCCAGATATTCTGAGCGGGTATTCGGACACAAAAAAACCGGCGGGATCACCGCCGGTTTTTTTGTGTCCAATCACTGACCACGAACCTACCGAATGTCTTCCATCGACTTCAGCGGGTAGTGAGCGGGATACGGGTTGCGAGCAACACCGGAATCTACCGCCGCGCGGGCAACAGCCGCAGGAACCACTTCCAGCAGACGCACGTCCAGCGGCTTTGGAATGATGTATTCCCTACCAAACTCAAAGGTTGCCACACCGTACGCTTCACAGATTTCCTGCGGCACCGGCTCTTTCGCCAGCTCGCGAATCGCATGCACTGCCGCGACCTTCATTTCCTCATTGATGGCGGTGGCACGTACGTCCAGGGCACCACGGAAAATGAACGGGAAACCCAGCACGTTGTTCACCTGGTTCGGGTAATCCGAACGACCGGTTGCCATGATCAGGTCATCGCGGGTTGCCAGGGCAACTTCCGGGCTGATCTCTGGATCCGGGTTGGAACAGGCGAAAACGATCGGATTTGGCGCCATTTTCTTCAGCTGATCCGCAGTCAGAAGATCCGGACCAGAGAGTCCCAGGAAGACATCAGCGCCCTCCATCGCATCGTCTAGTGTACGGCGATCAGTTTCATTGGCGAACATCGCCTTGTACTGATTCAGATCTTCACGACCGGAGTGGATCACACCCTTACGGTCCAGCATGAAGATATTCTCAGAACGAACACCGCAGCTAATCAACAGCTTCATGCAGGCAATCGCAGCGGCACCCGCACCCAGGCACACCACTTTTGCTTCTTCAATTTTCTTACCCTGAAGCTCCAGAGCATTGATCATTCCGGCCGCCGTTACGATTGCGGTACCATGCTGATCGTCGTGGAAGATAGGCACGTTGCACTTCTCGATCAGAGCACGCTCGATCTCAAAACACTCCGGCGCCTTGATGTCTTCCAGGTTGATACCACCGAAGGTATCAGCGATACGCTCTACCGTTTCAATAAACGCCTGGGGGCTTTCAGAATCGACCTCGATATCAAAGACGTCGATACCAGCAAAGCGCTTGAACAGTACGCCTTTGCCTTCCATTACCGGCTTGCTCGCCAGGGGACCGAGGTTACCCAGACCAAGAATGGCAGAACCGTCGGAAATAACGGCTACCAGGTTACCCTTGGCAGTGTATTTGTATGCGTTCTCGGGGTCCTTCGCGATCTCGCGGACCGGTTCGGCAACCCCAGGGCTGTACGCCAGGGAAAGGTCGCGGGAAGTCTGGGTCGGCTTGGTGATTTCAACACTCAGCTTACCAGGCCGCGGCTTGGCGTGATATTCAAGGGCTGCTTCTTTCAGATCTTGAGACATTGCCACTGTTCCGTTTGTCACGTTTAAGAGGTAATAAACCGCCGGGACCCGTCCCAGCGGAGCGCGCCATTATGGCGCGAAGGCTCACATCAAACAAGGGCCGATTGCACACTTGCTGACCAGTCAATAGGGCAAATCGCGTATAGATGAAGGCTGAACAGGTCGAGAGAGGAAACTCGGGCATAAAAAAAGCGCCGTTGCAGGCGCTTTTCGTACCGAAAGCTGAATCAGTCCTTCTTGCCACCAATGCGGCCACCGAAACGCTTCTGGAAACGGTCAATACGACCACCGGTATCCATCACCTTCTGCTTGCCGGTATAGAACGGATGGCACTGTGAGCATACGTCCAGCTGCAGGTCATGCCCGATGGTGGAACGGGTTTTGATGACGTTACCGCAGGAACAGGTAGCGGTGATGTCTTCGTACTTGGGGTGGATACCTTCTTTCATGGCGAACCTCTGTCGGTCATGCCGCCACCTGATCACGGGAGCTTCTTCACTCCAGGCGCCAGGCACCGCATGTTTGAATCAATGGAGAAGACGGGGCACAATCATGCCCTGCCGGAAACAGACCGCGAATCTTACTTGCAAACGCTACGGCAGGCAAGTCCCAACCCGGGGCAATCAGCCCGATTCATCGCCCGGACCTGTGCGCAGGCAATATCAAGGATACGCAATTATCGTGACAGCCTCACCACCGCGGAGCTCCAGCATGCAAGAACGCCCTCCGCTAACCGCGCGCATAGCCCTCAACCGCCCCTTGAGAAGGCTCTTTGATTACCTGATTCCCGAGAACCTCCAGCTTGAACCGGGCCAGCGCGTGAACATCCCGTTTGGCAGGCAGTCCGCAACCGGCCTCGTTGTCGAAACCGGAGTGAAACCGCCCAAGGGAATCACCCTGAAACCCGTGCACTCAGTTTATGAGCCCTGGCCTGCACTACCCAATGAGACCTTTCAGTTACTGAGTTGGGCATCGGACTACTACCAGCATCCCCTCGGGGAATGCCTGTTCACCGCCCTGCCCCCGGCCCTGCGACGCGGCAGACCTGCATCAGAAAAACAGGACACCTGGTGGAAAGCCACGGCCGGTCCTGAAGCGCTTGCCGGCAACGCCCATCGCCAGAAAGCACTGCTGACATGGCTGCAGAGGCACCCGCACGGCGCCAGCACCTCCAGCCTGACCGCAGCCGGGTTTACCCGGGGGCAAATCAGGACGCTACAGAAAAGGGAGCTCATCGAAGAAACCGAAGCCGTTACGGCCGAGGGAGAACCTGGCACTACCCACGCAACCAGCGAGCACCCCGGCCCCGTTCTCTCGCCTGCTCAACAGCAGGCAGCAGACCAGATACCCAGCCCCAGTGACGGTTTTAGCGTTTCGCTTTTATATGGCATTACCGGAAGCGGCAAAACCGAGCTTTACCTTCACTACCTGAAACAGCAATTGAGCGCCTCAGCACAGGCACTGGTACTGGTACCTGAAATCAATCTTACGCCTCAGACTGTAGCGAGGTTCCAGCACTACTTCGGCAACCGCATCGCCGTCTGGCACTCAGCGTTGAATGACGGCGAGCGCCTGTCCACCTGGCTGAAAATCCGCAATGGCGAGCCCGTTATCCTGATTGGCACTCGATCGGCCGTGCTGCTGCCTTTTACCGAACTGCAAACGATCATTGTGGACGAGGAACACGACAGTTCCTACAAGCAGGGGGAAGGCTTCCGTTATTCTGGGCGAGACATGGCGGTTTATAGAGCGCACCTGAATAACTGCCCGGTCATCCTTGGCTCGGCCACGCCATCTCTTGAGTCCTATCAGAACGCGTTGAACGGAAAATACCAGCTTATCAAGCTTGAGGAGCGGGCCGGTAACGCGAAGCCGCCCAGCATCAGCCTCCTGGATATTCGCAGTCGCCCGCTGGAAGGTGGCCTGTCACGCCCCACAATACAGGCGATTGAACAATGCCTGAATGATGGACAGCAGGCTTTGGTATTTGTTAACAGACGTGGCTTTGCGCCGGTCATGATGTGCTTCGACTGCGGCCACATGGTGGAATGCCCTCGCTGCGATACACGTCTGACTTACCATCGTCGGGACCGGGCCATGCGCTGCCACCACTGCGATTATCAGACAGCCGCCACGGAGCACTGCCCGAAATGCCAGAGTGACGCTTTCAAACCCGTTGGGCAGGGCACGGAAAGGACCGAGGACATATTGGCTTCGGCATTCCCCGACACGCAGGTAGTCCGGGTGGACAGGGACAGCACCCAGCGAAAGGGCAGCATTCAGGGCATTCTGAAAAAGGTGAACTCCGGAGAACCCTGCATTCTGGTTGGCACCCAGATGCTCGCCAAGGGCCATGACTTCCCGAACGTTACTCTGGTTGTCGTAGTCAACGCCGACGGCGGCCTGTTCAGCGTGGACTTTCGCGCGCCGGAACAACTCATCCAGACGCTGCTACAGGTAAGCGGCCGCGCGGGCCGAGGCGAGAAGTCCGGGCAAGTCCTGGTGCAGACCTGCCACAGCGATCACCCCATACTGAAGTCATTGCGCCAGGGTCGCTACCTCACGCTCGCCGATCAGCTACTGACGGAACGGGAAGCCGGTCAGCTCCCCCCGTTCCGTGCCATGGCCATTTTCCGCGCCGAAGCGGACACCATGGCCAAAAGTCTGGAACTACTGGACAGGATCAAACCCCAGGCCGGTGTGCCCGGCATCGAAACCTGGGGGCCGTTACCGGCCCTGATCGCCAGGCGCGCCGACCGTCACCGGGCTCAACTGGTGCTCTGCTGCGACAACCGAAA
This sequence comes from Marinobacter sp., assembly GCA_022014155.1. GTDB lineage: Bacteria > Pseudomonadota > Gammaproteobacteria > Pseudomonadales > Oleiphilaceae > Marinobacter. Next base: position 14,663 of record JAKLLS010000040.1, read on the forward strand.
GCGCCTGAACCATGTTCTGAGCCACCTTTGCCAGAGCCTTGATCAGCAAAAACTACCCTCGGGTGTCAAATGGATGATTGATGTGGACCCGCAAGAGACCGGCTGAACCAGACCGGCTTTTTGCTTGCAGCGCCACTTTCCGCGATAATACCCGCCTCCGATTACAGGCGACTTCCCGCCTTACTCCAATTCTCTTGTAAACCGAGTCATCCGACAGCATGAAAGAGACCGTATCCGATCTGCTCCAGTCTGCACTGGCCACACTGCAGTCCGAAGGCACCCTGCCAGCGGACCAGTCATTCACTCCGCAGGTAGGCAACACCAAGGACAAATCCCATGGTGATTATGCCTGCAACATCGCCCTTGTGGCGGCCAAGGCAGCGGGATGCCCGCCACGACAGCTGGCCGAAGCCCTGGTGGAGCGACTTCCGGAGAGTTCGGCCGTGGAGAAGGTGGAAATCGCAGGCCCCGGCTTCATCAACTTTTTCATGAGTACCGCCAGCGCCTTCGGCGTGGTCAATACCATTCTGGAAGCGTCGGATGAGTTTGGCCGTAACCAAAACGGCCAGGGCGAAAAGGTTCAGGTGGAATTCGTATCCGCCAACCCGACGGGCCCGCTGCATGTGGGCCATGGCCGTGGCGCCGCCATTGGCGACTGCCTGTGCCGCCTGCTGGAGGCCAACGGCTACGATGTTACCCGGGAGTTCTATTACAACGATGCCGGCGCCCAGATCAACAATCTCGCGCTGTCGGTGCAGTCACGAGTCAAAGGGCTGACACCCGACGATGAAAGCTGGCCAGCCGATGGCTATCGCGGTGATTACATCATCGATGTAGCCAAGGCCTATCTGGCGGGCGAAACCGTCGCGGCGGATGACCGGAAAGTCACCGGTAAGGCCGACCCGGAGGATATGGATGCCATTCGCGAGTTCGCCGTGGCCTACCTGCGTCGGGAACAGGACCTGGACCTCAAAGCCTTTGGCGTCGAATTCGACGTATACTTCCTCGAGTCTTCCCTGTATGAGGAAGGCAAAGTGGAAGCAACCGTCCAACGCCTGCAGGAGAATGGCTATACCTACGAACACGACGGCGCCATGTGGCTCAAAACCACAGAATTCGGTGACGACAAAGATCGCGTCATGCGCAAGAAGGATGGTGGCTACACCTACTTCCTGCCAGACGTGGCCTACCATCTCGACAAGTGGCAACGCGGCTTCACTACGGTCATTAACGAACAGGGGGCCGACCACCACTCCACGGTCACCCGTGTCCGTGCGGGTCTGCAGGCACTGAAAGCCGGCATCCCCAGCGGCTGGCCGGATTATGTCCTCCACCAGATGGTGATGGTGACCCGCTCCGGGCAGGAAGTGAAAATCTCAAAGCGTGCCGGAAGCTATGTCACAGTACGCGACCTGATTGACGAAGTGGGTCGGGACGCCACCCGCTTCTTCCTGGCAGCTCGCAGGGTGGATTCCCAATTGACCTTCGACATCGACCTGGCCCGCTCCCAGACCAATGAAAACCCGGTCTATTACATTCAATATGCGCACGCCCGCATCTGCAGCGTATTGCGCAAGCTGGCCGAGGAAGGCGTAGAGCGGGGCCGGAACGAGTGCCGGGGTGACCTGTCGTTGCTGACCCTGGATGAAGAGAAGGAACTTGCCAATCAGCTGGCAAAATACCCGGAGCTCATCGCCAATTCCGCAGCCCAACGGGAGCCGCATCACCTGACTCATTACCTCAGGGATCTGGCGGGACAGTTCCACACGTACTACAACGCCCATAAGGTGTTGATTGAGGATACCGCCGTGCGGGATGCTCGCATTAGCCTGTATCTGGCGGTTCGCCAGGTCATCGCCAATGGCCTGGATCTGCTGGGCGTCAGCGCCCCGGAAGAAATGTAAGACAGGAAACGCCAGGATATGTCCCGAGACTACGCCCGCAAGAATCCGAAAGGCAAGGCCGCCGCCACTCCCCGCAAGGGAGCAAGGAGCCAGGGGAGCAGCAAGCCGGCACGGCCACGGCCAGAGCGGCGGACACCGGCGCGCGCGCAACAGGGCGGCCTGTCTCTTAAGTGGATTCTGTCCCTGGCCGCCGTCGGCGGCTTTATTGGCTTTATTGTCTACCTCAACTCGCTGCCTACCCCGGAACCGACCCGGCAAAACAATGCGCCAACAGCGGTAACGCCACCGGCCAAGGAGCAGGAAAACGCATCCAGCGAGCAGACGAAGCAACGGTACCGCTTTTACGAGATGCTTCCCGAGAGTGAGGTAGTGCCTCCAAAAGTGGAGGAATACACTCCCGGCCCGACAAAGCAGAGTTTCACATACCTGATCCAGTCTGGCTCGTTCCGTAGCCAGAAGGACGCTGAACGCCAGCGCGCGCAGATTGCCTTTCAGGGCCTGCGAGCCAACGTCCAGCGCATTGACCTGGACAATGGAAGCATCTGGTACCGGGTCAATGTGGGTCCGTTCAATTCCCGCAGCCAGATGAACTCCGCCATCGACAAGCTGGTGTCCATCAACATCGAGCCGCTGGTGCGAAAAATACCCAAGGAGGGCTGAATGGCCCTCTTTGCATGACTGCCCTGCCAGCATGCAGTCCTCCTGCCCTTGAAAAAAAGCCACCCGCCTCCATAACTGCTGAATACCGTTTTCTATCAGGCAACTGGAGCCCACATGACTACCATACTTTCCGTCAGGCGCGATGACGAAGTCGCCATGGGTGGCGATGGCCAGGTTTCCCTGGGCAACACCGTAATGAAAGGAAATGCACGCAAGGTTCGCCGCCTGTACAACGGCAAGGTACTGGCAGGATTCGCCGGTGGTACCGCCGATGCATTCACCTTGTTCGAACGATTCGAGGCCCAGCTGGAAAAGCACCAGGGCAACCTGACACGGGCGGCCGTTGAACTGGCCAAGGACTGGCGAACGGACCGCGCCTTGCGCCGACTTGAAGCCCTACTGGCTGTGGCCGATAAAACCGCTTCGCTGATCATTACCGGCAATGGCGATGTCATCGAGCCGGAACAGGGGCTGATTGCCATCGGCTCCGGAGGCCCGTTTGCACAGGCCTCGGCGCGTGCCCTGCTTGAAAACACCGACCTGAAAGCCAGTGACATTGTGGAAAAAGGCCTGGATATCGCGGCCGACATCTGCATTTACACCAACCACAATCGCACCCTTGAAGTGCTTTCCGCCAACGACTGATTCGGAGCAACCATGTCTGCAATGACTCCCCGTGAGATCGTTCACGAACTCAACAAGCACATCGTAGGTCAGGAAGAAGCCAAGCGGGCGGTTGCCATTGCCCTGCGGAACCGCTGGCGTCGCATGCAGCTGGACAGCAGTCTGCGCGAGGAAATCACCCCCAAGAACATCCTGATGATCGGCCCCACAGGCGTGGGTAAAACCGAGATTGCCCGCCGTTTAGCCAAACTGGCCGACGCCCCCTTCCTGAAAGTGGAAGCCACCAAGTTTACGGAAGTGGGCTATGTCGGCAGGGACGTGGAGTCCATCATCCGCGACCTGGCGGACATGGCGGTTAAAATGCTTCGCGAGAAAGAGAAGAAACTCCATGAGCACCGTGCGCTGGATGCGGCGGAAGAACGTATTCTGGACGCCCTGCTGCCCCCGGCCCGGGATTTCAAAGAAGACAGCCAGCGCCCTGAGGATTCATCCACGCGGCAGTTATTCCGCAAAAAACTGCGGGAAGGTGAACTGAATGACAAGGAAATCGAGATCGACCTGCGCAGCGGTGGCGCGGGCGTTGAGATCATGGCACCTCCGGGCATGGAAGAGATGACCAGCCAGTTGCAAAGCATGTTCTCCAATATGTCCTCGGACAAGCGCAAAACCCGCAAGATGAAAGTGGCCGATGCGCTGAAGCAGGTTCAGGACGAGGAAGCCGCAAAGCTGGTGAACGAGGAAGAGATCAAGCAGAAAGCGGTTCAGTCCGTCGAGCAGAACGGCATCGTGTTTATCGATGAGATCGACAAGGTCGCCAAGCGGTCTGAAAATACGTCCTCCGATGTTTCCCGCGAAGGCGTACAACGCGACCTGCTGCCACTGATCGAAGGCAGTACTGTCAGCACCAAGTACGGTACCGTCCGTACGGATCACATTCTGTTTATTGCCTCGGGCGCGTTCCACCTGTCCAAGCCCTCAGACCTGATTCCAGAGCTTCAGGGTCGCCTGCCTATTCGGGTTGAACTGCAGGCACTGACCCCGGACGATTTCAAGCGCATCCTGACCGAGCCGGACGCCTCGCTGGTGCAGCAATACGAGGCACTGATGGGAACGGAAGGCGTGAAACTGACGTTCGCGGAAGATGCTATCACCCGAATTGCGGAAGTCGCCTGGAAAGTGAACGAAACCACCGAGAACATCGGTGCGCGCCGCCTGCATACAGTGCTTGAACGCCTGCTGGAAAGCCTGTCCTACGAAGCTGGTGACAAAGTCACTGACGGTTTTGAAGTAACGGCGGCGTTCGTGGATGAGAAGCTTGGGGAACTGGCGGAAGATGAGGATCTGAGCCGCTATATACTCTGACATTAATCGTGTCGGATTACGCTTTGCTAATCCGACCTACGACTTACCAGGTGGTTTATTGTCGGATTACGGCTTCGCCTAATCCGACCTACGGGTATGGTGTGCGGTCGGGAATGTAGGTTGGATTTACCGGTGAACGGCACAATGAGCGACGCGTAATCCAACAACCAGTCCGTGCGCCATTCTTCCTTACTCCGCCCGTGAAAACAACTGCGTCACGTTCTCCAAACCACTTACCAGCTTGCCCCTCTGCGCCTGTTTCTTACGCCCTTTCGCCACGTACAGCGGCAACATTTCCCCATACAGACTGGTGCTTATGGTGCGTTGCTCGTCCTCAAGGCGATCACGGCGCAGCTTGATTCCATACTTCGCCAGCTTGGGCTCCAGCTCGTCCGCACGGGCCAGCAGGTCACGACGGGTCATCTGGTAGGCATGTTCACACACCATCCGCCGGGACTGGAAGCTGAACACGTTGGAGAAAAACAGCTTGGCGTCATCGCGGGTAGGCTCAAACAACAGGATGTCCTTTTCCGGATAATCCCTGGCGTATTGGGCAATTCCGGATTGCATGCGTGAATAGACCATGGTCCGGAACATTTGCGACAGCAAATTAGGCATACCCGAGCGGGTCAACTCACCCGGCTTCATGGTTCCTGCCCGGACGGCCGTACTCGCGTCAATGGGCACCTGGGGATTCACCGCAAACACCAGATCCGCACCATCCTCAAATGCCACTGATGCATGAAGCCCTTTGCGCAACGTGCCATCCACGTAGTAGCGGCCATCAATGTTTACCGGCACATATAGTCCGGGAGAGGACATACTGGCCTGTATCGCACGGGAAATGGGCACGTGGTCAAAGCCCGGCGCACCGAAACAGACGGCGTCAGTGCTTTCCACATCCGCCGCCACAATATAGAGGCTGCGCTTGAGTTGGCGAAAATCGTTGGTGCGCCCCAGCATAGTGAACGCCCGCTGCAGATATTCGTGCAACCCTTCGTTATCAAACAGTCCCGCAGGCGCTGCTTGCGCAAGAATGGTCAGCGCTTCCAGCAGACTTTGATCGTAGGGGTTATTAATGAAGCGACGGACCGCCGTTGTTAACAGCCCGGGCACGGCCAACAGGCGACTGCCAAACTCGCGAAGAGCTGGACGATAGAAAACCTCAGGATGGAAGGGATGCACTTCGGCTTCATTGCGCACGAAAATACGGCACAACTGCGCAGTGGTCATCTGGTTTGCCAGGTTCGCAGCGGCAAAGGAACCGGCGTTAACCCCCACATAGACGTCAATATTATTAAAATCGAGTCCATCAAGAGCCTCGTCAAGCGCTCGAAGGGCACCGATTTCATAGATCCCGCCCAGCGGACCACCCCCCCCCCCAACGCGAGGCCGATGCGGGGCCTGGGCTTGATCTCAGTCGTCGCTGACGTCATACAACGTTCCCATCCGGTTTTTTTATAAGTTTAATGCCAATAAGGTAGCAACCGGTTTTAGAGTCTACACCCTATTATTCGACCAGAATGCGGCAATAGCTCACGATGCCGCCTGCTGTGCCAGTGCAACCGGAGTCGATCTACCGGGACGGAGGTAACGACCGAAACCGGCATTACGCAGCGCCAGGTCCACACAACTCTTGATGACATGAGGGGAGTCCAGAAGCAGAACATCCTCCAGCAGCTGGCTTGCCCACTCACGACTGACACTGCGAATAACAGACTTCACCTTCGGCAAACTGGCGGCGTTCATTGACAGTGAGTCGTACCCCATGGCCATCAACAACAGAGCGCCCCCTGGGTCACCAGCCAGCTCACCGCAAATACCAACCGGCTTGCCAACGGAATGGGCATCGTGGGCGATACGAACCAGCGCCTGCAACACCGCCGGGTGATAGGAATGGTATAACTGGGCGACGCGGGGGTTGTTACGATCCACAGCCAGAAGATATTGGGTCAGGTCATTGGATCCGACCGAGAGGAAATCAACCCGGTCCGCAAGCTCGCGAATCTGGTATACCGCTGCCGGAATTTCCACCATGACACCCACCTTGGGCATGTGGATCTCGTAACCTTCCTCCCTGACCTCATGATAAACCCGGTAAATAAGATGCAAGGACTCTTCCACTTCTGAAATATTGCTGATCATCGGCAGCATGATCTGCAGATTGTTCAGGCCTTCGCTGGCCTTGAGCATCGCTCTGACCTGCACCAGGAATATTTCCGGATGATCCAGGGTAACGCGAATACCGCGCCAGCCCAGGAAGGGGTTCTCTTCCTCAATCGGGAAATAGGTCAGTGCCTTGTCACCACCAATGTCCAGCGTGCGCATGGTAACCGGGCTCGGCGCAAAGGCCTCCAACTGCTCACGGTAATACTCGCGCTGCTCCTGCTCAGAGGGAAAGCGATCCTTGATCATGAACGGCACTTCGGTGCGATATAGACCGATACCCTCAGCGCCGTGATTCAGTGAACGAACAACGTCGGTCATCAGGCCAGTGTTGACGAGTAACGACACCCGATGACCGTCGGTCGTTTCACAGGGCTTGTCGCGCAGGACCTCAAGCCCCTTGATCAGCTCGTCTTCCTCGTCACAGATTTCCTGGTAGTAAGCCCGCAGTTCGTCAGAGGGCGAGGCAAAAATCTGACCCTCGAAACCGTCAACAACGAGATCCCGACCATCAAGCTGATTGACCGGAATATCCACCAGCCCCATCACAGTTGGCACACCCATCGCACGGGCCAGGATGGCAACGTGGGAGTTACTCGACCCCTTGACCGACACCAGCCCAACCAGCTGCCCCTTGGGCACCTCACCCAACATGGCGGGGGTCAGTTCTTCGCTCACCAGCACGGTTCGTTCCGGATAAACCTGGTCTTTCTGCTCCCCCTCCTGGAGGTGGGATAGCAAACGACGGCCAAGGTCGCGGATATCCACAGCCCGCTCCTGGAGGTAATGGTCATCCATCATCTCGAAGTGGCGGACATACTGCTGAACCACCTGTTTCAGGGCTCCCTGTGCCCAATACCCTTCACGGATCTTGTTGGCGACCTCGCCGGGCATGGCATCATCACCCAGCATGCGCAGATATACATCAAACAAAGCTTGTTCTTCCGGGCGCAACTGAGAAGCAAGGCGGTTGGCGACCCGCTCGATGTCTTCACGAACAGCAGTAACCGCCTCAGCAAACAACCCAAGCTCAAGATCGATATCGTCCGTTGGCTTTTCCGGAACCACATCAAGGTCTGCTGCGGGATAGACAACCACCCCGGTACCGATAGCCACGCCCGGCGCGCCGGGCACACCATTGAAGCTGATATCCTGGGCTTCTTCGCCGGTGAGGGACAAGCCACTGATGGCGCCTGTTGCCTCGCTGTGGGCAATAACACCTGCCAACTGCGCGGACACCGTCACAAGGAAAGCTTCTTCCCCTTCATCAAAACACCGGGAGCTTTCCCGTTGTTGCACGACCAGCACACCCAGCACACGACGATGGTGGATGATGGGTACACCGAGGAAGGAGCGGAACCGCTCTTCACCGGTTTCAGGGAAATAGCGATAACGGGGATGGGAAGGGGCATCTTCCAGGTTGATGGGCTCCTCACGGGCACCAACCAGACCGACAAGACCTTCGGAGTAGGCCAGGCTCACCTGTCCGACCGCCTTGCGATAGAGCCCTTCCGTCGCCATCAGAATGTAGCGGTTGGTGGCCGGATCCAGCAGGTAAACAGAGCAGACCTCGGTCCCCATGGCCTTTTGCACCCGCGACACGATGATATCCAGCGCTTCCTGCAGGTCGCGGGCGCTGTTTACCTCTTGTACCAGATTTCGCAGTATGCTCAGCATGGCGGTTTCAGCCCGTCATTTCTGTTGGTCCTTTAAGCGCTGATTCTGCTCGCTCCGATACCACTGCTCCATGTTATAGAACAGTCGCGGCGCGAGCTCTCTCAACGCACGTCGATACACTTCACGCTTGAATGAGACCACCTGCCCCAAGGGGTACCAGTAACTCACCCACTGCCAGCCGTCGAATTCCGGCGAATCGGTGCCATCCACACGTACTTGTGCATCCGGCGATAACATCCTCAGCAGGAACCATTTCTGTTTTTGTCCCACACACACGGGATGCGAGTTATGTCGCACCATCCGCCGCGGGAGGCGATACCTCAGCCAGCCCCGGGTACAGCTGATGATTTCGACATCCGCCGCACTCAAGCCTATCTCTTCCCCCAATTCCCGATACAACGCATCTTCCGGCGATTCGTTGTGCTTGATACCACCCTGCGGGAACTGCCAGGAGTCCTGCCCTATTCGCCTAGCCCAGAGAACCTCGCCCCTGTGGTTGGCCAGAATGATTCCGACGTTGGGTCTGAAACCGTCTGAGTCGATCACGGCACAGTCCTCTTATAAGTCGGCGGACCAGTTCAAAAATTGACCGGTCGGAATTGTCCAAGTTGCTATCATTCTTACAGAAACCCAAGGGTTCGGCAAACGAAGCCGTTGCCTACATGTCATGGTAGACTGTCACCTTTCCTGCAATCCCTGCCATGAACGGAGGTAACACCCTTGACGCTTGCGATCTTTGACCTTGATAACACCCTGCTCGCCGGGGACAGCGACCATGCCTGGGGCGAGTTTCTGGTGGAGGAAGGCATTGTGGATGCCGAGGAATACCGCAAGGCCAACGATCGCTTCTATCAGGAATACCTGAACGGGGAACTGGATATCCTGCACTACCTCGGCTTTGCCCTACAGCCCCTGGCAAAGCATGCCATGGAGGACCTGCGGGCCTGGCGCGAACGTTTCATGGACAAAAAAGTCCGCCCTATGCTGCAGGACAAGGCATTCAATCTGCTGGACGAGCATCGAAACCAGGGCCACACCCTGATGATCATCACCGCCACCAATCGGTTTGTTACTGAGCCGATTGCCAACATTCTGGGCATTGAACACCTGATAGCGACCGAACCGGAGCTGCGTGATGGTCGCTACACCGGTGAAGTTGCAGGCATTCCCAGCTTCCAGGACGGCAAGGTGACCCGACTCAACGACTGGCTGGCCTCGAACAGCGAAACGCTGGATGGCGCCTGGTTCTACAGCGACTCCCACAATGACGCGCCTTTGCTGCGGAAGGTCGACAACCCGGTGGCCGTTGACCCGGATCCGACACTGGAAAAACTGGCAAGGAAAAGTGGCTGGAAAGTGATGTCTCTCAGAGACTAGCTGCCAAACTTTGGGCCCGCCAGCGGGTGCAGTGCTCCGGGATCGTCAAAAACAGGGATGTTTTTGTCGAGCGTACAGGGACGTATTCACAGCGTATCCCGGAGCACTGCACCCGCTGGAGGGCTTCCCCCAAATCTCAGAACTAGAAAAAACCAGTCAAAGAGCGTACAAAGCAGGATTTTATGTAGTCTGTTTCCGGAATACCCGGAATCACCGGATGGTCCGGCGCCTGATGGCCCTGCTCCAGCAGTTGAACAAACCGGTCAATCTTGCGGCCACTTCCTCGAATGATATCAACCAGTTTCTCCT
>JAKLLS010000173.1 GCA_022014155.1 Marinobacter sp.
CGGGCAGACAAGAACCGGGCGTTCCAGTCGGAGCGCCGGCAATCCATGGTGGAAAGCATCCAGGTGATTGCCCTGGCGGTGGAAGAGGATCAGGTTGAATACTCAGAAGCCTGTCTGCGGCTAAAAGGACTGCTGGACCACGTAGCACCGGAATTACTGGAACAGTCTCCTTTCCGGGTCTTCCAGGAGGTCTACGACCAGATCCAGCATATGCCAACTCACAGGGCACGTCAGGCTACAGACACTCGCTTCATCGAAAAGATGGATAAAGAACGCATCGCCATAGAAGAAAAACACGCAGACGCTATTCGTCGCGCGGCAACCGCCCTCCGGCACCACACCTTCTGACGCCAAACCAGACATCCGAAAAATTAATTTGTAACTTTTTGTAAACAGAATGCCGAAAAACCAAGATTATTTAGCTTTGAAAATCAACACATTCCAGTGTTTCAAAAATGAAACAGTCAGCTTTCTCGCTATTCATTACCAAGGTTGACTTTTAATTCCAACCTCATCGTCTAAATTTAAAGACAAGGTAGTCCTAACCAATCTCTGCGGACACCTTACGTTGTTTTCTCCTGATAAGTTTGGACGACTCTGCAACAAGCGGGTGAGCTTGCCGGCCTTTGGGCCGGCTTTTTTATAGTAAAATCAAGACGTCATCATACCGGCCATAGCCATCACGCTGGCCTTGTTCCCAACCAGTTTGTCGAACTGCTCTTCTACGTCGGCCTGATCAAGCCCCAGTGATTCGTAAAAGGACCGGGGTATTTCCACGCTGCCCCCCAGAACCACACCACGCTTTGTGAGTAACTGACGGCCTAACCAAAGTAATCTGGCATAGGCACTGTGTGCCCCCTCGTAGTCCGGATTTTTCTGATAGCGAATCGCCAGGACTACCTCCTCAGGCATCCCCCAGTTCTGCATTAACTCGGCAGCTATCTGCTCGCGGGTTATTCCCAGCAAATAATGCTCGGTCACCGCGGGATCCATGTTGGCATTCACTTCCAGTGAGCGACACACGAGTTTGAAGTGCGGCGGAAAAACCTGAGCCAACACCAGATAACCAAAGTTATGTAACAGTCCGGCCAGATACGCCAGACCGGATACGGGGCGCTCACCACGGGGCATCATCGTACTCAGAATGCTCGCGGCCTGAGCCTGCCAGATGGCCTGCTGCCAGTAATCCACGAAACCTTCCGGATGGTCCTTCGGTTTGGCAAGAGCCCGGCCAAGGGCCAGCCCCATTGACAGGTTCATCACCAGATCAAATCCCAGCACCCGTGAGACGGCGTCATGCACCGATCGGACTTGTCCTGCCGCCGCATAGAAGGACGACGAAGCCCAGCTCACAATTTGTGCCGCCAGACTGGGATCACTCTCGACAATATCAACCAGGTCCCCCATCTCCGCATTGGGATTTACACGCAAACGAATAATACGCTGGGCAGTCTCGGGAAGTGGTGGCAGCTCGAGCGTGTCTTCCAGGCGCTGCTGGATTCTCAGCCCGGTGAATTTCTTGATGGCAGAATGGAGCTGATCCAGATCCTTCTCCGGGTAATCCAGATTGATCCGGATGCTTTCCGGAGCCACAGCAAAATCCGCCCTTTCAGCCTGAGCGGTCATCGCACGAAAATCCTCACTCGGCATCACCATAGCCAGGTCTTGCGCGCCGAGAACGATGGCGATGGCCTCAAGAATGTCCACGCGATTGTCCACGATGGTGGGCCACCCGGTCAGCGATGGCAACGCCGGCAACTCGGCCAGCCCCGCACGCTCCCTGACTCTCAGCTGCTCACGACGTTTCATCACCCGCAGATCCCGCCCAAGCTGGCGATTGAGCGAGTTGATATCAAGAAGATCATCATGCCGGCATATGGCCTGCACGTTTCCCTGATCGTCACTGAGCAACACCATTCTCAGCAATTGGTCACTCCCTGCCTGACGTATATCCCGCAGGGCCACACCCCCCGCGTTGTCGCCCAGCGCTTCCCGGACCGAAACTGGTAGTTCCATGGTTATTCCCCAATGTCTGGCGTGTCACCTCGTGACACAATGACTTTAGACGTCGCCGTAACGAATTCTCTCACCCAGCCAACGACGAATCAGGCCACCGACTACTTCGGGCTGTTTCATCAACCCCGGTGCCATTTCCCGGATTGGCTCAATCCAGCCCTTGTCACGCTCGAAATCAGCCAATCGAAACTGCATCATGCCGGTTTGGCGCGTTCCCAACACCTCACCCGGCCCACGAATTTCCAGGTCTTTCTCCGCGATCACGAAACCATCCTGACTGTCCCGCAGTGCCTGCAACCTGGCTTTACCATTCAGGGACAGCGGCGGGTGATACATCAGGACGCAGAAACTGGCCTGTTCACCCCGCCCCACCCGACCACGCAACTGGTGTAACTGCGCAAGCCCCAGCCGCTCTGGATTCTCAATGATAATAAGTGAAGCGTTCGGTACATCCACGCCAACTTCGATGACGGTCGTTGCCACCAACAGGTCCAGTTCACCATGCTTGAACCGGGTCATTACATCGGCTTTCTCCGCCGCTTTCAGGCGCCCGTGAACAAGACCAATTGTCAGCTCCGGCAAGCGTTCCGACAACTCCTGAGCAGTCACCTCCGCTGCCTGGCACTGGAGCGCTTCGGATTCTTCAATCAGTGTACAGACCCAGTAGGCCTGGCGCCCCTCCCGGCAAGCGTTGCGTACCCGCTCTATCACATCGTCCCGGCGGCTATCGGGTATCGCGATGGTTTCAATAGGTTTTCTTCCGGGCGGCAGCTCATCGATCACGGAGGTATCCAGGTCGGCATAAGCGCTCATGGCCAAGGTTCTCGGAATCGGCGTCGCCGTCATGATCAGCTGATGGGGGGCCAGAGAGCCACCCACCCCTTTCTCCCGCAATGCCAGGCGCTGATGGACACCAAAGCGGTGTTGCTCATCGACAATTACCAAGGCCAGACGGTTGAACTCTACATCGTCCTGGAACAGTGCGTGGGTGCCGATGGCCACTGTCGCCTCACCGCTGCCGACCTGCTCCAGCGCTTCCCGGCGGGCCTTGCCCTTGACCTTGCCGGACAACCACGCCAGACGGATACCCAGTGGCTCCAGCCAGTCCCGGAAGTTGTGGTAATGCTGCTCCGCGAGAATTTCAGTAGGTGCCATCAACGCGACCTGTGCCCCTGCACCGATGGTCTGCAACGCCGCCAACGCAGCCACTACGGTTTTACCCGAGCCGACATCCCCCTGGACAAGGCGCAACATCGGCAACGGCTGGCTGAGGTCCTGACGTATCTCACTTGCAACATACTGCTGGGCTCCAGTCAGACGAAAGGGCAAGGCCTCCAGAAAGCGCTCCACAAGGTCGCCGGTGGGTAACAGCGGCAATGCTTCCTTCGCCTGGATCTGCTCCCTGACCTGCAGCAGGCTGAGCTGGTGGGCCAGCAACTCTTCCATCACCAGCCGTTGCTGGGCCGGGTGCTTGCCTTCCATTAACAAGTGTACCGGGGCATTGGCGGGAGGCGAATGCACCAGTTCTACAGCGTCCGTTATACCGGGCAGCTGATAGTCCGACAGCAAGGCCGCGGGCAGCCAGTCACGAATGGGGTAACGCTTCAGGTAGGACAAGGCCTGCTGACACAAGGAGCGCACCCGCGGCTGCTGGATACCTTCCGTCAAGGGGTACACCGGTGTCAGGGTAGCCTGGCCTTCCGCCGGCATGGGGGGCGGATTGGTCTGATACTCGGGGTGATAAAACTCGTAGCCGGCCCGGCCAGGGCGGACTTCGCCAAAGCACCGCACCCGGGTGCCTTCGGTCAGTTGGTTCTTCTGGGCTGCATTGAAGTGAAAAAACCGCATCACCAGGAAGCCGCTGTGATCCTTCAGGGTGACCTGCAAGCTACGCCGCCGCCCCATGACCAGGTCGGTTTTCATCACCTCGCCTTCCACCACACCAACATCGCCAATGCGCAGATTTCCCATGGGAATGATCCGGGTGCGGTCTTCGTACCGATGGGGCAGATGAAACAGCAGATCCTGCAGGGACTGTATACCCAGCTTGGCCAGCCGGTCTGCCAGGGCGCTGCCTACGCCCTTGAGTGTGGTGACCGGAATATCATCCAGTGAGGTCATGGCTGGCCTCAGGCGCTGGCAGCAACGGCCGGGGTATCGGATTTAGCCTTTTCAATGACACGGCATTGGCTCGCCGCCAGCGACAGCACATCAATGGCTTTCGGACGCGGGAATGTCACTCTCCAGGCCAGAGCCACCGTACGGAACGGCACCGGTGGGGCGAATGGTCGTACCGCCAGGATGTCTTCGTGATACTGCATCGCCGTAGCTGCGGAGAGCGGCAGCACGGTAATACCCAACCCGGAAGCGACCATGTGGCGAATGGTTTCAAGGGAGCTGCCCTCGGTGACCAGTGCCGGGGAAGATGCACCGGCATGACGGGTGACGGCCTCCACCAGCGGCGGGCAGGACTCCAGCACCTGATCCCGGAAACAGTGACCAGGGCCAAGCAACAGCAATTGTTCCTTTGCCAGTTCTTCCGCCGTCAGGCTGTTTTTCTCCGCCAGCGGGTGGCCGGCAGGCAGCAGAACGACAAACGGCTCGTCATACAACGGCAGGGTTACAACTTCAGGCTCTTCGAACGGCAGTGCGATAATGATGGCATCCAGCTCGGAGTGCCGAAGTTTCTGGCGCAGGTTGGCGGTGTAGTTCTCCTCGATGAACAACGGCATATCCGGCGCGGCGCGCCGTAATTCGGGCAGAAGGTGAGGAAAAAGGTAGGGACCGATGGTATAAATAGCACCGACCTTCAGAGGAGAGTTCAGCTGGTTTTTGCCGTCCTGGGCCATGTCCTTGATGACACCGACCTGATCCAGAACCCGCTGGGCCTGTTCGATAATCCGCAGGCCGGTTTCGGTCACACGGATGCTGCTCTTGCTTCGTTCAAACAGGGGAATACCGAGCTCGTCTTCCAGCTTTTTCACCGCCACGCTCAGGGTGGGCTGACTGACATGGCAACGCTCAGCGGCGCGGCCAAAATGTCTTTCCCGTGCCAGGGTAACAACGTATCGTAACTCGGTGAGAGTCATGGTGAGCTCCGGTCAGGGTTCTTCCAGGTCAAAAATTCGTCCAGGTCAGAGTTCTGTGTATTTGAATGTCCCTTTGGTGGATACGCCAAAGCATAAGGATTGAAATTGTCTATGGCAATCACTGAAAGCAATAAACTGCCACGAATTCTTGTCGCCGGCTGTGGCAAACTCGGCGGCAGCATCGCCTCGTTACTGACCGACCAGGCCAAGGTGTTCGGACTCAGACGAAACCCGGATCGAATACCCGCCGGCACCCATCCGTTGGGCGCCGATCTGATGCAGGCGGATCAGCTGCATGCTGTCATACCCGACCGGCTTGATGCCGTGATCTATTGCCTGACACCCTCCAGCTATGATGAGCAGGGCTATCAGGATGCCTATATCAACGGCCTGAACAACCTGCTACGCGAGCTGTCGGGACAGACACTTCAACGTCTGATCTTCATAAGCAGCACCAGTGTCTACGCTCAGGATGATGATAGCTGGGTCGACGAATCGAGCCCGACGAAACCATCGCGCTTCAGCGGCCAGACCATACTGGCCGGCGAAAAAGTCGCACTGGACAGCGGGTTCCCCACCACCATCGTTCGTTTCAGCGGGATTTATGGCCCTTCTCGCCGGCGCTTTCTGGACGCGGTGGTCACCGGCAACATGGATCCGGTCAGTCCCGGCCCGTTCAGTAATCGCATTCACGAAGCCGACGCCGCAGCGGTCGTCACTCACCTGCTCCACAAGTCACTCAGTGGGGAAAACGTCGATGACTGCTACATTGCAAGCGATTGCGAACCGGTCAGGCTGGATGAGGTGGTCCACTGGGTGCAGGCGCAACTGCCTTGCGCCACTCCGAAAGCCGACGCCCGTATAGGTGGTCGGGCCGGCAGCAAGCGGTGCAGTAACCAGCGGTTGCTGGACAGCGGTTATCACTTTCTCTACCCGGATTTCCGGGCAGGCTATCGGGAAATAATTGTCGAGCGCCCATAAAAAAAGCGGCCCGTTCAGGTGGCCGCTTTTTTCGCTACTGACCTTTTGCCATCAGCTCAAAACCATCACTGCTTCCATCTCGATGGGCACGCCCTTTGGCAGTGCCGCAACACCGACAGCAGCACGGGCCGGGTATGGCTCCTGAAAATACGTCGCCATGATTTCGTTGACCGTGGCGAAGTTGGCCAGGTCCGTCATGTAGATGTTGAGTTTGACGATGTCTTTCAGCTCACCGCCACTGGCTTCGCAGACCGCTTTCAGGTTCTCGAACACCTGACGGGTCTTGGCGGCGAAATCACCGGCAACCACTTCCATGGTTTCCGGCACCAGAGGAATCTGGCCCGACAGGTA